>JAIBAS010000610.1 GCA_019695075.1 Promineifilum sp.
GCCGGCCGGGGGCGTCGCGCCGCCCTGGCCGGCCTGCTGTTGGGCCAACCACTGCTGCTGCATCAGTTGTTGCTGCATTTGCTGCTGCTGCATGGCGGCCATGCCCATCGCCCCGAAGCCGACCTCGCTCAGCGCGCCGCCGGACGGGTTGCTGGCCGCGGCCATGAGGGCATCGGCTTGCTGCTTCTGGACATAGCTCGTGCCGTAGCCCATGTTGGTGACGACCTTGAGCGAGTCTGGGTGCAGCGTCATGTTGATGGCGAAGGTCACCAGCGTCATGCCGATGGCGTCGAACTCCTCTTGCAGCAGGGCGACGAGCAGGTCGTTGAGGTCCTTGGTGAAGGACTGGAGTTGCGCCGGGCCGAGGTTCTTGGCCGCGGCCAGCTCGCTCAACTTGTCGGCGATCATCACCGCCAACATCGGGTCGAGGCGGTGCTTGATGTCGGTCTGTTGCACGCTCTCGCGGAAGGCGTCCATCGCGTTGAGGAAGCGCCACGGCTCCTTGACCTTGACGACGTAGGTGCCGTTGCCGACGATGGCGCTGGCGCCGGGCATGCGCTGCGGATGCTCGACGATGATGGGGTTGACCGTGCCCCACTTGAGGGTCATGTCCGTCGTCTTGACGAAATAGACGTCGGCCGTGAACACGTTGGCCCCGCCGAACAGGCCCTTCTCGAACAGGTCGGTCAGGAAGGGAATGTTCTCCGTGGTCAGCGTATAGCGCCCCGGCTCAAACGTCCCCAGGGCCTCGCCGCCGCGGACGAAAACGGCCGTCTCGCCCGGATTGACGATCAGCTGCGAGCCGAGCTTGATGTCGCCCAGCCCACCGCGCGGAAACTTCTGGACGACTTCATCGCGTCCCCAACCTTCAACAGCTACACGATCCAGAATCTTGGGCATCGCTCATCGACCTCCTGTGGTTTACTGATTGTTCTGCTTGGCAATCGCATCGACGCCAACCTGGTTGAGGACTTCCTGGCGCTTGCCGAAGGCCTCGTTGGCCGCGCGCAGGGTGTTGGTCAGGGTGACGACGGCGTCGTGGATGTTCAGTCCGTTCTCGACGGTCTTGTGCAGCGCGGCCACGTCGGCGGCGATCTGCTCGGCCTGCGTGAGCATCTGCTCGTCAAAGGCGTACAGGCGGGCCAGGTCGTCCTCCTTCACCTTGACCGCGTCGAAGAAGCCGGCGTAGCCCTGTGGGGCGTCCTTGATCTTGTTGATCAGGCCCATCAACTGGTTATCGGCCCGGCCGATCGGCTCGGCGTACTCGATGCCCAGGATGATGTCGCGGCTGAGCGTGCGCAGGACATCGGCCAGGTCGAGGCGCGTCTGCTGCAAGCGGCCGCTGATCGTATCGCGCAGCAACTGATCCGCGTCGCGGCGGCTCTCCTTCTCCATGTAGCCCTTGAAGCCGGGGATCTTGCTCAGCAGCTTGCTGAGCGGCCCGCGCTCGCCGGCGATCATGTCATACAAACCTTGAGTCTCATCCGTCATTGGTTGTTCTCCTTCATCCATCTCGCGCGGCGCGGGTCTGCCCGGCCCGGCCGCCGCCATTGCCAACATCATCTTCATGCATCGTTACGGCAGGAAGTACTCCGTGCCGCAATACGGGCAGCGGATCACGCCCTTTCCGGCCAGCTCCAGTTGCCCGCTACAGTTCTTGCAGCGGTCTAGCTGGCGCAACTCGCTGGCTTGGCTGGAGTAGAGCGTGCCTTCGGCCCAGTTAATGTAGCCGCTGTAGAGGCCCATATTGACCAGTTCGTAGATCATCTTTTGCAACTCGTCGCGCGACGTACGCAGTTCGATGGCCAGGTCGGCGATCTGCACCTGGCCACGGGCCTTGACCATGCCCAGCAGTTGGCGCTGCTTGCCGGCCGTCTCGGCCACAGCCGCTTCCTGTTGCCCGCGCATCAGCAAGTACGCGCCAAAGCCCAGTTGCGGCAGTGACAGCGCCAGCAGTCCCAGAGCAATGCCCAACGTGGCCGCGCCCGAACTCAGGCTGCCTTCGTTGCGATAGACGAGCATCAACGCCACGACAATCGCCCCGACGACGAGGCCGCCGATGATCAGAATGATTCCTAACGTCCTTCCCATTCACACCTCCTGTGCTAAGGTCGTTTTCGCCGCGCCCGGGCGGGCTTATCCGAAGCCGGCGCTGCCGCCACCGCCGGACGAGCCGCCGCTGAAGCCGCCGCTAAAACCACCGCTGAAGCCGCCACCGCCGCCAAAGCGGCCGGTGCTACCGGAACTGGAGGGGGGCGGCGTGCTGCGCATGGCTGTGGACGTGTTGTTGAGCATGCGCGTCAGGCCGGCCGACATGCCCGCCAGGCCGCCGGTCAGGCCGCCGGAGATGTCGCCCAATGAAGGGACGCCGCCGCCGCTACCGCCACCTGTGGCGGCCGGCCGCGGACTGCCGACGATCACCGGCCCCATACCGCCGCCCATCGGCCCATGCATGACGGTCGGAAAGGGTGTGTACCACGGCGGGATGGGCGTGCTGGGCGACTGGGCGAAGGTCGTGATGAACGACCGTTCCAGCCCAAAGGCGACGGCGTAGGCGAGGTACTTGTCGAAGATGTCGCCGGAGTTCTCCACGTCGGCGTACTGGCGAATGTTCTTCAGATAGGTGCGGAAGGCGGTCCACTTGGCCGCCGTCTCCGCGCCCTTGGCCGTCTTCCTGGGCATGTGGCGAGCGGCGATGAACAGGGCGATGGCTGTGCCGACGATGGCCGTCATCGGGAAACAGGACAGCCCGGCGTTCTCGCCCAGGAACACGCCGACGAAGAACAGGCTGGCGATGCCCAGCACGAGGACGACCGCGGCCAGCACCGAGTAACTGGTGCGTACGCTCTGGGGTGAGCGCGGGAGGTAACCTTCTTTAATGATGGCGTCTTCGATCTGTTGGCGCAGCTGCGGGATGGCGCTGTAGAACTTGTTCTGCAGGCTGCTGAGCGTGCGCGACTCGTCGCCGCGGAAGACCTTGCTCAGGAAGGTGCGTTCGTACTCGCGCAGGTCGCCATCCGGCTTGGCCGTGCGCGTGAAGGTGTAGCTCTTGCGCTCACCCTCTTCCATCACCAGGTAACCGCGGTGAGCCAGGTCAGTGAGTGTGGACACAATGTCCTGAATGTCCACCTTCTCGTCGAGGAGAGCGCCAACCATGGCCGGCGGCAGCGCGTCGGGCGGTTCGCTGACGTAATCGGGCACGACGATCCCGAGGTGTGGGTCGCGGCCGCGCACATACCACAGCAGCACCACGCCCAGCGGCCCTGCCACCATCAACAGCAGCGACAGCGCCAGCACGACCGTGCCGGCGACATCATCGCGCACTTCGGTCGATTGCCAGTCGGACATGGGAATGTCGAGCAGGCCGTGGGGGAACTGGACGCGCACATCCAGCGCCTCGCCGGGCATCAGCGGGCGCAGCATCTCGTAAGTAATCACCCGCTCATCGTCGCTGACGGTGATGGCCACGTCGGGCGTGGTGTAATCGGCCACGTAGGCTTCGACGAGGAAGTCGTTCGTGTCGGTGTAGCGCTGAGGGTAGACGCCCTCAGGTAGGGTAATGGTCGTCCGGCTGCTATCGATACGAGCGGGCGCGTCGCTGGGGATGACCGTCCAGAAAATCTGGTCGCCCGACCCCTCTTCGGACGTGCCCACGCGCACCGCGCCATCGATGATGTAGCTGAAGGTGTAGGTGCGCTCGCCCAACGCGGGGTCGAAATACCAGTTGATGCGCGTTTCGTCGCCCTGGTCAACGACCTCGAACGTTCCCGGCGCGTTGGAAGAGGACTCGGTGAAAATCTGGTCACCTTCACGGACGCTGACGTTGCTGATGCCGTCGTTGTTGCCGGCCCGGCCGACGGGGATGCTGCGATAGCCGAAGGTGAACGGCGCGCCGGAGAAGTCGAGCGTCTGCGTTTCGGTCACGGCCAGGCGGCCGTCCGGCTGCAAGACGACGTCGATGTCCCACTGCGTCCAATGGAAGGTTTTCGTCTGCGCCAGTGCCGCGGGCGCCAGGCCCGCCAACAGGAGAAATAAGACAAGGGGCAGGAGAATACGCTTACTAATGGAATCCGTCCGGGAAAACATCACACCACATCCTTCCTAGCTTGCACTTCGGAATGGCCCGCATCGACACTTATTATAGAACAACTTCCACGAAAAGCGGATCATTGTTACGGCCCAAGCCAGCGTCTTGTCATGTCCTCTAATTGACCGGAGCGCTCCAGGGCGGCGAGAGCATCATCCAGGCGGCGAAGGAGCGTCCGATCCCCTATACGCACGGCGGCGGCGTAAGGTTCCGACACTGCCGGTGGATCGAGGCGCATCAGGCCGCTATCGGCGTGGTCGCGCAGGTATAGCCGGGCGCTGACGCTGTCTACCAGCGCGGCATCGACCGTCCCGGCGGCGACGGCGGCGAGGACCTCGTCAGCGCTGCCGAAGGTGGCCACTGTCAGCGCCGCCAAACGCTCCTGCCACGCCCGTGCCTCCACGTGCCCCAGCGCGCCCAGTTCCACGGCCAGCGATTGCCCGTCGAGATCAGCCATGCCGCCGGCGGCTGAGTTGGTCGGGACGACGAGCACTTGCCCGGCGTCGAAGTAGGCCGTCGTGTAGGCCACGTCCTGCGTGCGCTCCGGCGCGACGACCAGCGCCGACACGAGGACATCGACCTGCCCGGTCGTCAGCGCGTCGTAGAGGCCATCGTAGCCGAAGTAGGTAAACTGCGCTTCCAGCCCCAACTCGGCCGCCAGTGCCCGCGCCAGATCGACATCCAGCCCCCACGCCTCTGCGCCGTCGGCGGCGGCGAAGGGCGGGAACGTCGGGTCGAGGCCCACGCGCAGGACGCCGGCCGATTCGATCTGTGGCCAGGTGTCCTCGTTGGCCCGGCAACCGGCCAGCAACAACAGGGCGACCAGCACAACCCACGTGCGCCTCATGAGCGGGGCGTGTCTCCGTTGCCGCTGTAGTCGCGCAGAGCGTCGTAGAGGGGCTTGGTCACGAATTCGGGCGTCACCAGGGTGAAGTAGTCGGGATAGCTGCGCGTCGGCGCGGGGTAGCGGAAGGCCCACAGGGCGACAAGCTTCACGTAGGGCCAGTGCGCGGCGGCGTAATCGAGGGCGTCCAGCGTGTACTGGATGCGCTGGGCCGGCCGCACGGCCATTGTCCAGCGCGGGTGGTCGTTCCAGCCCGACTCGGTGATGTAGATGGGCGTGGCCGCGTCGCCGTTGGCGACCATGATGTCGCGCAGCAACTCGACGCGGCGGAAGTTGAGTAGCTCCGGCTCCGGCTCGGCGTCGGCCGGGAAGGTCAGACCGTAGGCGTGGGCCGCCAGCCCGTCGAACAGGCCGGCCGCGCCGGCGGCATACATGCCGCGCAGATAGTCGAGGTCGTTCATGGCCCAGGGCGAGCCGGCCGGCTCCAAATTGGGGGCCAGCGCCCCGGCCAGGACGAGCATGTCGGGGTTGGCCGCCTTGACCGCCGGGTAGACGGCGCGCAGCAACTCGACATAATCCTCCGGCGTCGTGGCCCGATAGCCCCACTCGAAGCTCAGGTTCGGCTCGTTGCCGACGATGATGGCGGCCACCCGGCCGCGGTAGCGGGCGGCAAAGGCGGCGGCGAAGGCGGCGAAGTCATCGTAGGCGCCGGCGTCGAGGTAGGTCAGGGGTGTGTCCGGCGGGCGCGCCCACTCCGGCGTGTAGCCCAGCCGGGCGATGACGCGCAGCCCGTTGGCCTCGGCGTGACCAACGACCTGGTCGGGGTGATCCCAGGCGACGCTGCCGTCCTCGGCCTGGTAGTAGGCCCAGGGAAAGAACTCGACGATCCACGGCGCGCCCATCTGGCGCACCAGGCGCAGCGTGTACTGGATTTTCCACGGCTCGACCTCGTCGGTCAGGCGGGTGTGGACGCCGAGGATGGGGGTGGTGGTGTGGACTTCCTGCCGCGGGCCGAAGGCGATCTCCGCCGGCGCGGGCGGTCGGATGCTCAGCACCAGCGCGGCCACGGCCGCCAGGCACAGCCCCGCCCGCAGAGCCATGCGCCGGGGAGGAAAAAAAGAGTACTTGAACATGCCGCAGGCCATTATAAAGCCGATCGGCTGCCTTCCAAGCGCGTTGGCCGGCGGCTCATAATCGCTGTGCCATTCTTCAGTCGTCGCTTAATACTGCCATTCAGTTAAGGGGGCTATAATGAGCCAATCACCTCCGTCAATGCCGCGCGGAGCCTGGGAGAAAGTATGCGCGTCTTCATCACCGGGGCGACCGGTTTCGCCGGTTCACATCTTGTCGATCGCTTGCTGGCCGACGGCCATGAAGTTGCCGCGCTCGTCCACGCCGCCACCAGTCATCAGGAGTTGCCCGCCCACCCACGCATCCGGCCCGTCGATGGCGATCTGCTTGACCCGGCGGCGATGATCGCCGCGCTGGCCGAGGCGCGGCCGGATATTGTCTTCCACCTGGCCGGGCAGGCCTACCCGGCGCGCTCCTGGGACGACCCGGCGCTGACGATGGCCGTCAACGCCGGCGGCACGGCCAACATCCTGCGGGCGGCGGCGACGTTCGGCCGGCCGCGCGTGGTCATTGTCACCAGCGCCGAGATCTACGGCGTGCTGGGGCGCGAGGCCATGCCGCTGACCGAGGAGACCATCGCCCGGCCGCGCCACCCCTATGGCGTCAGCAAGCTGGCCGCCGGGGAGTTGGCCCACGTCTACTGGGAGCGCTACGGCCTGCCGGTCGTTGAAGCGCGACCGTTCAACCACATTGGCCCGCGACAGGCGCGCGGCTTCGTTGTGCCCGACTTCGCCGCCCAACTGGCGGCCATCCGTCTGGGCCGGCAGGATGCGGTCATGCGCGTTGGCAATCTGGCCCCGGAGCGCGACTTCACCGACGTGCGCGACGTAGCCGCCGCCTACCTGCGCCTGGCCGAGGTCGGGCGGCCGGGCGAGGCCTACCTCATCTGCTCCGGCCGCTCCGTCAGCGTGCGTCAGCTGCTGGAGACGCTCATCGACCTGGCCGGCGTGAGCGTGGACGTGCAGACCGACGCCGCCCGCCTCAACCCGTCGGATACGCCCTGCCTCTACGGCAGCAACGCCAAAATCGCCGCCGACACGGGTTGGCGGCCGACGATCTCCCTGCGCCAGTCCCTGGCCGATGCGCTGGCCGACTGGGAAGCGCGCCTGCTGGCCGAGGTCGCGCCGGCCTGACCCGACAACCGCGATGAGCAAGGGCAAGGAACGACTCGATAAGCTCCTGGTTGACCGCGGCCTGATCGAGACGCGGGCGCGAGCGCGGGCGGCGATCATGGCCGGCGAGGTGCGCGTCAACGGCGAGCGGGTCGATAAGGCCGGCACGCCCGTGCCCATCGACGCGGCTATCGAAGTGGCCGCGCCCATGCCCTACGTCAGCCGCGGCGGCTTCAAGCTGGCCGGGGCGCTCGATGCCTTTGGCGTGGCCGCGGCCGGGCGCGTCTGCGCCGACGTGGGCGCCTGTACCGGCGGCTTCACCGACGTGCTTCTGCAACGCGGCGCGGCGCGCGTCTACGCCATTGACGTCGGCCAGGGGCAACTGGAGTGGAAGCTGCGCCAGGACCCGCGCGTCGTCGTGTTGGAGCGGACGAACGCCCGCTATCTGGAATCGCTGCCGGAGCCGGTCGATCTGGTGGTCATCGACGTGTCCTTCATCTCCCTGCGCCTCATCCTGCCGGCCGTCGCCCGCTGGTTGGCTCCGGCGGACGACGTCGTCGCCCTCATCAAGCCGCAGTTCGAGGCCGGGCCGGAGTCGGTCGGTAAGGGCGGCATCGTCCGCGACGCGGCCGTGCGGCGGCGGGTGCTGGAAGATGTCCTCGGCTGGGCGGCCGGCAACGGCTGGGGCGTGGCCGGGCTGACGCCCTCCTCAATCCAGGGCACGGACGGCAACGTGGAGTATCTGGCCTGGTTGCGAGCGTCTGGCGAGTCAACGGACTCGATTGAACGCCTCATAGAAGACGTATTCAAGTAAGTTCGGGAGTTTGGACGTAGAGGCGGGTTGCCAACCCGCCCTACAGCAGGCGTATCTCGCTGATCCACTTCACCTGTCGCAGGGCCTCGTCCGTCTCCGTGGGCACGATCAGGCGCACCAAGCCTTCTTCGCGGCTCATGGGGCGGCCATCGATCTCATAGGCCAGCAGAATGGGTCGCGCCGTCTCGGCCAGCCACTCGTTGGCCGTCACGCGCGTGGCGAAGCCGTCGGCGCTGACGATCTCGGCCGCCGCCCACTCCCCCGGCGCAACCGCTTCAATCACGTCGCGCAGCGTGACGCCGGCGAAGGCGAACGGCCCGCTTGTGCCGTGGCCGGTGCTGACGATGAAGCTCTGCGGCAACTCGCGCACGGGCAGCCGGCGCAGCGCCTGGACGGTCACCGGGTCGCGGTCGGCCGGCGTGACGACGTGGAAGGTGGGATCGGGTGTCGGCGGGGTGGGGTTGGGGTCGTGGTTAAGGCTCATGGGCGTTCTCGTGGGCAGCGCTGTCTGCACCGGCCCATTCTGCTATACTTGCGCCCATGGAGCAAAGTCGAATCCGTAATTTCTGTATCATCGCCCACATCGACCACGGCAAATCCACCTTGGCCGACCGGCTTCTGCAGGCGACGGGCACTATTTCCGACCGCGAGATGCAGGAGCAAGTGCTCGACAGCATGGACATCGAGCGCGAGAAAGGCGTCACCATCAAGGCCTCGGCCGTGCGCATGAACTATCGCGCCCGGGACGGCGAGACCTACGAGATGAACCTCATCGACACGCCCGGCCACGTGGACTTCGCCTATGAGGTCAGCCGGGCGCTGCAAAGCTGTGAGGGGGCCATCCTCGTCGTGGACGCCACGCAGGGCATCGAAGCGCAAACGCTGGCCAATCTCTATATGGCCGTCGAAGCTGACCTGGAGCTGCTGCCGGTCGTCAACAAGATCGACCTGCCCGCCGCCTCCCCGGAAGATGTGGCCGAAGAGATCGAGAACGTCACCGGCTTCCCGGCCGAGGACGTCATCCCCATCAGCGCCAAGATGGGCACGAACATCGACGCCGTGCTGGAGGCTGTCGTCCGCAAGATCCCGCCGCCGGCGGGCGACCGCGACGCGCCTTTTCGCGCCCTGGTCTTCGACTCCCACTACGACAGCTACAAGGGCGTCATCGCCTACGTGCGCGTCTTCGAGGGTTCGGTGCGCCACCGCCAGGCCGTCAAGATGATGTCCAACGACGTCAGCGTCGAGCCGATTGAGATCGGCATCTTCAGCCCCGGCATGGTTCCGGCCGAGGAACTGGGCGCGGGCGAGGTCGGCTACATCGCCACTGGCCTGAAGACAGTGCGCGAGTGCCGCGTTGGCGACACCATCACCCTGCGTGACAAGCCGGCGGCCGAGCCGCTGCACGGCTACAAGCAGGTCAAGCCGATGGTCTATGCCGGTCTCTACCCCAGCGAGGGCGAGGACTACCCGCTGCTGAAGGAGGCCCTGGAGCGGCTCCAGCTCAACGATGCCTCCCTCGTCTTCGAGCCGGAGACCTCCAACGCGCTCAACTTCGGCTTTCGCTGTGGCTTTCTGGGTCTGTTCCACATGGAGATTATCCAGGAGCGGCTGGAGCGCGAGTATGACCTCGACCTGGTGGCCACCGCGCCGAGCGTGGAGTATGAAGTCGTCATGCTCAACACCGGCGAGGTGCGCTTCATCGAAAGCCCGGCCGACCTGCCCGACGAATCGACAATCGCCGAAATCCGCGAGCCGTGGATGCACGTGCAAATCTTTGCCCCGGAGGAGTTCTACGGCGTGGTCATGGACCTGGCTCGCAAGCGGCGCGGCGAGTTCATCAAGCAGGAGCACCCCGCGCCCGGCCGCGTTGTGTTGCACTACTACCTGCCGCTGGCGGAGATGATCGTCGATTTCTACGACAAGCTGAAGAGCAGCACGCGCGGCTATGCCTCGATGGACTACGAGTTCGACGGCTATCGCGCCTCCGATCTGGTCAAGCTGGAGGTGTTGGTGGCCAAGCAGCCGGTGGACGCGCTGGCGATGATCGTCCACGCTGACGACGCCTACCACCGTGGCCAGCGGCTCGTCTCCGAATTGAAAGACCTCATCCCTCGCCAACTCTTCGAAGTGCCCATCCAGGCGGCGACGAGCAAGCGCGTCATCAGCCGGGCCAACGTTAAGGCACTACGCAAGGATGTGCTGGCAAAATGCTATGGAGGCGACATTACCCGGAAGAAAAAGCTGCTGGAGAAGCAGAAGAAGGGTAAGAAGCGCATGAAGATGATCGGCAACGTCGAAGTGCCGCAAGAGGCGTTTATGGCGGTGCTGAAATTGGGCGAAGATTAAGACTGATGGATGAAGGATGAAGGATGAGGGATGAAGGTTGCCTTCATCCCTCATCCCTCATCCTTCATCCATCATCCTTCAGCCCTGATTGAGAGGTTCGACAATGCAGTCCATTTCACACCCCTGCCCCAGTTGCGGGCACGCGGGCATGTCCATTTTCTACGAAGTCGCCAATGTCCCGGTCAACAGCGTGCTGCTGGTCGGCACGCGGGCCGAGGCGGTCGGCTTCCAGCGCGGCGATATCGCTCTGGGCGTCTGCCCGGCCTGCGGCTTCATCGCCAACACGGCCTTCAATGAGGCCCTGACGCAGTACACCGCCGCCTATGAGGCCACGCAGGGCTACTCGCCGACGTTCAACAAGTTCCACCGCGCCCTGGCCCAGGACCTCATCGACCGCTACGACCTGCGCGGCAAGGACATCATCGAGATCGGCTGCGACAAGGGCGACTTCATAACCATGCTGGCCGAGATGGGCGACAACCGCGGCGTCGGCTTCGACCCGGCCTACGTGCCCGGCCGCCACCCCAGCCCCGCCGCCGACCGGCTGACCTTCATCGCCGACTTCTACGGCGAGAAGTACACCGGCTACCACGCCGACTTCATCTGCTGCAAGATGACACTGGAGCACATCCCCGCCGTGGGCGAGTTCATGACCACCGTTCGCCGCTCCATCGGCGACCGCGGCGACACTGTCGTCTTCTTCCAGATTCCCAACGCCGAGTACGTCCTCTGCGACGTGGCTTTCTGGGATGTCTACTACGAGCACTGCTCCTACTTCACCAAGGGTTCGCTGGCGCGGCTGTTCCGCCGGGCGGGCTTCGAGGTGCGCGACCTGTGGACGGCCTACGACAATCAATACCTGATGATCGAGGCCCGGCCGGCCGTTGGCCAGCCGACGGCCGCGCCCCTGCCCGGCGAGGAAAGCCCGGCCGAGACGCAGGCGATGGTGGCCACCTTCGTCGAGCACTACGAGGCCGGGCGCGCCCGGTGGCGAACGCTGCTGACGGAGTGGCGGGCCGCGGGCCGGCGCGTCGTCCTGTGGGGCGGCGGCTCCAAGGGCGTGGCCTTCCTGACGACGCTAGGCGAGGCGGCGGCCGATGTCGCCTACGCCGTGGACATCAACCCCATCAAGACGGGCACATTCATGGCCGGCACGGGCCAGGAGATCGTCGCCCCGGCCTTCCTGCGCGACTACCGGCCCGACGTCGTCGTCATCATGAACCCGGTCTACCGGGACGAGATCACCGCCGACCTGAACGCGCTGGGCCTGTCGCCGGAGATTCTGACGCTCTAGCGGCCGTCGGTCCTGCCCGCCGGAAGAGGAGCGCAGCCACAACCCAACAACACGCGCGGCGGGGGCCAGGACGCGGCCCCCGCCCGACGCCAGACCACCAACGGAACGACCGATGACCCACCCAGTTTGCCCCCAATCCGAGAGCATCCCGCTCATCGACATGGACAACGTGCCCGTACACTGCAACGTGCTCTGGCCGACGCGCGCGGCGGCCCTGAGCGCGCCCCGCGGCGACATTCACCTGACCTACCTGCCCGCCTGCGGCCACACCTACAACCCGGCCTTCGACGCCGCGCTGATGGAGTACACCCAGGAGTACGAGAACTCGCTGCACTTCTCGCCCCACTTCCAGGAATACGCCACAGCCCTGGCCAACGGCCTGATCGCGAAGTACGACCTCTACGGCAAGGACATCGTCGAGATCGGCGCGGGCAAGGGCGACTTCCTGATCATGCTCTGCGCCATGAGCGGCAACCGCGGCTGGGGCTACGACCCCAGCTACGTGCCCGAACCGGGCTACACCGCGCCCAACGTCACTTTTGTGGAGGACTTCTACACCGAGAAGTACATCGACCAACGCGCCGACCTGATCGTCTGCCGCCACGTGCTGGAGCACATCGAAGACCCCGATGCCTTCCTGGCGCAGGTGCGGCGCGCGGTGGGGGAGCAGCAGTCGGTCGTCTTCTTCGAAGTGCCCAACGCCCTGTGGACGCTGCGGCGCGGCGGCATCTGGGATGTCATCTATGAGCACTGCTCCTACTACAGCCCGTCGTCGCTGGCCCACCTGTTCCGGCGGCATGGCTTCCGCGTGCTGGCGGTCAACGAGGTCTTCGGCGGGCAGTTCCTGACCATCGAGGCGACGCCGGCCGGCGGCGAGCAGGCGGCCGACGCTGCCGGCGACAACGGCCACACGCCGGACGGCCGCGCCGCCATCGGCGCGGAGGATTTGCTGGCGCTGACGGCCGACGCCCGCGCTTTCGCCGCCAACTACGCCGCCAAGCGCGACGAGTGGCGGGCGCGGCTGCGCGCCCTGGCCGCCGCCGGGCAGCGTGGCGTGGTCTGGGGGGCCGGCTCCAAGGGCGTGACCTTCCTGAACGCCACCGGCGCGGGCGAGGAAATCGTCGCCGTCGTCGACATCAACCCGCGCAAGCAGGGCAAGTACGTCGCCGGCACGGGCCAGCGCATCGTCGCCCCGGCCGACCTGCCTGCGTTGCGGCCCGACTTCGTCATCATCATGAACGCCAACTATCGGGCGGAGATTGGGGAGATGTTGGCGGAGGCGGGGGTGATGGCGGAGATTTTGGTAGCGTGACGAAGATGCCGGCGGCCGAACGCCAGCCGCAACCTAAGCATTCGCCAACACCGCCGCCGCGTCCTTGCCATTCTACCTACACTCGTTATAATACTTCCTTGGCGGGAAGGTGCGACGTTAATCGGCACGACGGCCTTCCGGCTGCTTACAAACACACAGAAGTACGGAGGATAATTGACATGCCCTTGACTGTGGCAGAGAAAGCCGAGTTGATCGACAACTTTGCGACGCACGACGGCGACACTGGTTCGCCGGAGGTGCAGATCGCGCTGATGGATAAGCGCATCCGCCAGTTGCAGGAACACCTGAATACCCACAAGCACGATGAAAGCTCGCGCCGCGGGCTGCTGAAGCTGGTTGGCAAGCGCCGCCGCATGTTGGCCTATTTGCGCAAGGAACACCCCGACCGCTACCGCACCATCCTTGGCCGGCTGGGTCTGCGTCGCTAAATCTAGGAATTGGTTGAGAAGGGCGAAGGGTTCTTCGCCCTTTTCTTAGGAGCAGACAATCGGCAGGGTTTAGGAATTGGGTATTGTCGCTTACCCCAATCGGTGGCGGTAGGAGCCAATCCCCAGTCCCTAACCCCGTTCTGCTCCCCGTATTTGGAATCGGGATCGAACATCGATAGTCGTTACGACCGACAGCGCATCCGCACGAAAAGCGGCCGTCTCTGCGACGGCCCGTTTGTCGTTGCCGGTTGCCTGAGCGCCGGTGCTCGTTCCCTGTGTATGGGCGGACTGGATGTCGGCCCGTGTCCTCATGAAGGAAAGTAGAATGAATTCGGAATCTGTATTTTCAACCACGGTGGGCCGCCACAAGCTCACCATCGCCACGGGCAAGCTGGCCGAGCAGGCCGGCGCGGCCGTCACCCTGCAAGTCGGCGAGTCGCTGCTGCTGGCCACGGCCACAATGTCGAAGAACATCCGCGAAGGGCTGGACTTCTTCCCACTCAGTGTCGACTTCGAAGAGAAGATGTACGCCGCGGGCCGCATTCCCGGCGGCTTCTTCCGCCGCGAGGGCAAGCCGACCACCGAGGCCGTGCTGACCAGCCGCCTGACCGACCGGCCGCTGCGGCCGTTGTTCCCGGACGGCATGCGCAACGAAGTTCAGGTCATCGTCACCACTCTGTCGTCTGACAGCATTCACCTGCTGGACATCATGTCGGTCAACGCCGCCAGTGCGGCCCTGACCATCTCTGACGTGCCCTGGAACGGGCCGATCGGCGCGGTGCGCGTCGGCTACATCGACGGCCAATTCGTCGTTGACCCGACCGTCGAGGAGATGGCCGAAAGCCAGCTCGACCTGCGCATGGCCGGCTCGCGTGACGCGATTATCATGGTCGAGGCGTCGGCCAACGAAGTGCCCGAAGAGACAATGGTTCGCGCCCTGGCCTTTGGCCACGAGGCGCTGCAACCGATCATTACCCTGCTGGAGGAGATGCGCGCCGCCGTGGGCAAGGTGAAGCGCGAGCCGACCATCGCCGCGCCGGACGCAGCGCTGGCCGAGGCCACCAAGGGGCGCATCGGCGGACGCATCGCCGACGTCATCGCCACGACGACGGAGCGCGAGGATCGCAACGAGGCTCTCGACGCCCTGCGCGACGAAGTGGTCGATAGCTTCCTGGCCGACGACGAGACCACCGACCCCAAGGCCGTGCGCGAGGTCTTCGCCGACGAGATCAAGAAGGCCGTGCGCCATCGCATCCTCTACGAAGGCATCCGCCCGGACGGCCGCGACTATACCACTATCCGGCCGCTGTCGTCCGAGGTGGGCCTCAGCCCGCGCGCCCACGGCTCCGGCCTGTTCCAGCGCGGCCAGACGCAAGTGCTGTCCATCGTCGCCCTGGGCACGCCCCGCGAAGCGCAGAAGCTCGACGGCCTGTCGCCCGAAGACAGCCGCCGCTACATGCACCACTACAACTTCCCGCCCTTCTCCACCGGCGAGACGTGGCCCATGCGTGGCCCGCGCCGCCGCGAGATCGGCCACGGCGCGCTGGCCGAGAACGCCCTGCTGCCGATGATCCCCTCGGAAGAGGAGTTCCCCTACACCATCCGCGTCGTCTCCGAAGTGCTGTCGTCCAACGGTAGCACCAGCCAGGCCAGCGTTTGCGCCTCCAGTCTGGCGCTGATGGACTGCGGCGTGCCCATCAAGCGACCGGTTGCCGGCGTAGCGATGGGCCTGGTGACCGACGGCAACAAGTATGCCGTCCTGACCGATATCCAGGGGCTTGAGGATCATCTCGGCGACATGGACTTCAAGGTCGCCGGCACGACCGAGGGCATCACCGCCTTGCAGATGGACATCAAGATCAGCGGCCTGGACATGGACATCATGTCCAAGGCGCTGGAGCAGGCGCGCGTCGGCCGCTTCCAGATTCTGGATAGCATGTTGGCCACCATCGCCGCGCCGCGCCAGGAGCTTAGCCCCTACGCGCCGCGGATGCTGACCATCAAGGTTGACCCGGAGAAGATCGGCGCCATCATCGGCAAGGGTGGGGCAACCATCCGCGGGCTGGAAGAGGAGTTCGAGGTTTCGGTCGATATCCAGGACGACGGCACGGTCTTCGTCGCCGGCGTCGATGGGTTGAAGGCTGAGGCGGCGCTGGAGCGCATCCATGCCCTGTCGCACGACCCGGAGCCGGGCGAGGTCTTCACCGGTAAGATCGTGCGCATCACTGACTTCGGCGTCTTCGTCGAGTTGACGCCCGGCCAGGACGGCATGGTTCACATCTCCCAGTTGGCCTCCGAGCACCTGCAGAAGGTGGAGGATGCCGTGCATATGGGCGATGAGATCATGGTCATGGTGACCGACGTCAGCCCGGAGGGCAAGATCCGCCTGTCACGCCGGGCCGTGCTGGAAGGCTGGAGCCTCGACGAAGCCCGCGCCCAGGACGCCGCCCGCAAGAGCAGCGGCGGCCCGCGCAGCAACGGTGGTGGCCGTGACCGCGGCGTTGGCGAGGGTG
>JAIBAS010000012.1 GCA_019695075.1 Promineifilum sp.
GTGGCTGGCCGGCCAGCGGCAGGCCAAGGCCGCCGGGCAGGGCGCGGCCGTCACCAGCGACGGCCGCCGCGTGGAGATCGCCGCCAACGTGGGCAGCCCCAACGATGTTGCCCCAGCGCTCGAGTTTGGCGCGGAGGGTGTGGGCCTGTTCCGCACCGAGTTCCTATTCATGGACCGCGCCACCGCGCCGACGGAGGAAGAGCAGTTCGACGCCTATGCCCGCGCCGCGGCGGCGGCCGGCGACCGGCCGCTCATCATCCGCACCCTGGACGTCGGCGGCGACAAACCGCTGCCCTACCTTGACCTGGGCGAGGAGGCCAACCCCTTCCTGGGCTGGCGAGCCATTCGCTTCTGCCTGGAGCGGCCGGACGTATTCATGCCCCAGTTGCGGGCCATCCTGCGTGCCTCGGCCGGCGCACGGCGCAACGTTAAGCTGATGCTGCCGATGATCGGCACGCCGGCCGAAGTGCGCGCCGCGCGGGCCATGCTGCGCACGGCGCAGGACGAGCTGCGCGCCGCCGGCGTGCCCTTCGATGAGGGCATGGAGGTGGGCATCATGATCGAGGTGCCCTCGGCCGTGGCCGTGGCCGACCAGTTGGCGCGCGAGGTGGACTTCTTCAGCATCGGCACCAACGACCTGACGCAGTACGTGATGGCCGCCGACCGGGGCAACGCGCGCGTGGCCGGGCTGGCCAATGCCTTCCAGCCGTCGGTGCTGCGCATGGTATGCGACGTGGCCGTGGCGGCCCACGCCGCCGGCATCTGGGTGGGCATGTGCGGCGAACTGGCCGGTAACCCGCTGGCCGCGCCGCTGCTAGTGGGCCTGGGGCTGGACGAGCTGAGCATGAGCGCCCCGTCCATTCCGGCGGTTAAGGCGGCCGTGCGGCGCTTCGCGCTGGCCGACGCGCAACGCATCGCCACGACGGCGCTGGCCCTTGACTCGGCCGAGGCCGTGGCCCAATTCCTGCAACAGGCCGCGGCGGGGGAATAAAAGACCTCCCATATTCTATCGTTTCCTGTTAATGTAGTCCCATGCAACTGGAGCCTCTGCAATATGTGCTCGTCACCCTGGCCGCCGTGGCTGCCGGGGCCATTAACGCGCTGGCCGGCGGCGGCACGCTCATCACCTTCCCGACTCTAACGGCGATGGGCATCCCGGCCGTCAGCGCCAACGTTACCAACACCGTCGCCCTGCTGCCCGGCTATCTGGGGGCGACTTTTGCCCAGAAGGAAGAGGTGCTGTCGCAGCGGCGGCGGTTGTGGTTGCTGTTGCCGGCGGCGCTGGGCGGGTTGGTCGGCGGGTTGCTGCTGTTGCGGACGGACGAGAAGCTCTTTCGCCAACTGGTGCCCTTCCTGATTCTGCTGGCCTCGCTGCTGCTGGCGGCGCAGGAGCCGTTGAAGCGGTGGCTGGCGGGGAAGAGGGGCAGCAGGGGAGCGCCGGAAGGAACCCCTGCCCCCCGCTCCCCCGCGTTTTCGGGCGAAGCCTGGGCGGCCGTGCCCGTCTTCTTCGCCGCTATCTACGGCGGCTACTTCGGCGCGGGATTGAGCGTTATCGTCCTGGCCGTGCTGGCCCTGGTGATCGACGACTCGCTGACGCGGCTGAACGGGCTGAAGCAGGTCGTGGGCTTCGTGACCAACCTGACGGCGGCGCTGTTCTTCGTCTTCTCCGGGCGGGTCATCTGGCCGGTGGCGGCGGTGATGGCCGTTGGGGCACTGATCGGCGGGGCGTTGGGCGGGCGGCTGGCCGGGCGGGTGGCCCCGGCGACGCTGCGAAGGGTGGTGGTGGTGATTGGCATTGCTGTGGCCATCATTTACTTTGTGCGCGGCTGAGCTTAGGGGCGGGTTGCCAACCCGCCCTACAACCACAATTATATCCACGGCACATTGTGAACCCCTGGCCGCGTATGTTACCTTGAAGCTGGGCCGCCGGTGCACTATAGCCCGGCCGTCCAGGAACGGTAACAACGATGGCATCCCTCGATAGAGAATCAATTGAACAACTGGCCCGCGACGCGCTGGGTGCGCTGCGGGGCGGCCAGCCGGACGACAATCCGCTGGAAGAGGCCGCCGACGGCGTGCGCCAGCAGGTGGAGCGCGTCGTGGAGTCGATCCAGAAGCAGTATGGCCAGACGCGCCTGACCGCGCGCGAGGAGATCGACGGCTTCCTGAATGACTTGAAGGGCATCGACCCCGCTCTGCCGGCCATTGTGGCCGACGCGGCCAACGAGATGACCGGCCGCAAGGGGCGGCGTGGGTTGGCGGTGGGCTTCGCGGTGTTGGCAGCCGTGCTCGCCGTGGCCACCCTGCTGTGGTGGCGCAACCCCGCCGCCTATCGGTCGCTTATCGACATGATGAACGAGGCTCTGGGGGAGTCGAGATCATGACCTATCAACTGCCGTTTGTCTCTCGCGTCCGGCCGCGCGTGGCTCAGCGTCGTCCAGCCGGCACGCCCATCGGCCCGGCCGACATCGTGATTGTCGGCGACGATGGCATGCGCGTTTGCCACATCGAAACGTCTTGTGGCCCACTGGTCGACGGCCCCGCGCCGTTATCGTTCTGCTACGACGCCGGACGCGACAAGACCAACCAGCCCGTCAATGGTCTAAACGTTACCCAAGTGGGTGGCGTTGTCATGTTGCGCGTGGAATAGGGTCATAGCGGCATCTGTGTCGCCGGTTATATCCGGGACACATTGAGGTCGTTGCGGGCTTGCCCTATAGTGAGGACAGTGAAAACGAAGTGATTTGCGTCAACAGGGACGCAATAGAATTGGGAGAAGGACTGGCGGGGACAAGGAGAACACGATGAATGATGATGTGCTAGGCGGAATGTGGAAGCAGTTGAAGGGCAAGGTCAAGCAGCAGTGGGGCGAGTTGACCGATGACGATCTGGATCGCATCAGTGGTAAGCGCGATGAGGTTGTCGGCCTTGTCCAGGAGCGCTATGGCTGGAAGAAGGAGAAGGCGGAGATGGAAGTCGATAACTTCTTCAAGAGCCATAGCCAGCAGAGCGTCTGAGAGAAGAGTTACAAACCATTTGCATCCGCTACACACGAACCCTTCCCCGCGGCAGTCATGGGGAAGGGTTTCTGTTGTCGGGCGGAAGCAGCGTGATCTGGTAGAGGCGCTACCGGAACCAGGAGGAGAGGCGCATGACGCCACCGAGCGACGAACTGGCCCGCCGGAATGGGGTAGTCATTCGCACCCATGAGCTGACCAAGAAGTTTGATGATGACGTCGTCGTCGATCGCGTCACCATGTCGATCC
Source organism: Promineifilum sp. (assembly GCA_019695075.1). GTDB lineage: Bacteria > Chloroflexota > Anaerolineae > Promineifilales > Promineifilaceae > Promineifilum. The sequence goes on from JAIBAS010000012.1 coordinate 3,267, forward strand.
CGCGCGGGTCGATTTTTGGTTTCATTGGCCCCAGCGGCTGCGGCAAGACGACGACCATGCGCCTGCTGCTGGGCATCTATGAGGCCAGCGGCGGCGTGGTCGAGGTGCTGGGCCGCTCGCCCGACAAGTTCACCACGGCCGACCGCCAGCGCATCGGCTACATGCCGCAGATTTTCGTCATGTACCCCGACCTGACCGTCTGGGAGAACGTCAATTTCGCGGCGTCGCTCTATGGCGTGCCGCTGCGCCGCCACGCTCGCCTGGCGTCGGTGCTCGACCTGGTCGCGCTGACCGGCCACGAGGGCAAGCGCGTGCGCAACATCTCCGGCGGCATGCGCCAGCGCCTCAGCCTGGCCGCGGCGCTCGTCCACGACCCGGAGGTCATCTTCCTCGACGAGCCGACGGCGGGTATCGATCCCGTGTTGCGCAGCAAGTTCTGGGCGCACTTCAAGTCTCTGAAGGACATGGGGCGGACGCTGTTCGTCACGACGCAATACGTTGGTGAGGCGGCCTATTGCGATTACGTCGGCGTCATGTCCGGCGGCCGGCTGCTGATGGTCGAGACGCCGGAGGGGCTGCGCCGGCACGCGCTGGGCGGCCACGTCTTGCGCGTCAACCCCAGCCGCCTGCCCGATTACCAGCAGATGGCCGACCTGCGCGCCGCGCCCTTCGTCCGCGCCGGGCAGGTGACGGTCAACCCCGACCTGTCGTTGCAACTGGTGGTCGATGACGCCAGCACGGCGCTGCCGGCGGTGGTGAGCTGGATGGACGAGCGCGGCCTGGCCGTGACCGAGGCGGGCGAATTCAGCCCGGCATTCGACGAGGTCTTCGTCATGCTGTTGGAGCAAGAAGAAAAGCGCCGCCTGGAGGGGGAAATGAGCCATGCGTAGTCTGGCGCAATACATCATTCGTATTCTGGCCTTCGTCCGCAAGGAGATCGTCAACGTCCTGCGCCAACCGCGGCTGGTGGCTTCGCTCATTCTGGGGCCGTTCCTCATCTTGCTGCTCTTCGGCGTCGGCTACCGCGACGAGGCGCGGACGCTGCGCACGTTGTTCGTCGTGCCCGACGACAGCCCGATGCGGCCGTTCGTCGAAGATTACTCGACGCGATTGGGCCGGCAGATCGACTCCCGCGGCATCATCCCCGACGCAGCCGAGGCCGACTGGGAATTGCGCCAGCAGCAGGTCGATCTCGTCGTCGTCGTCCCGCCCGACCCGGCGGCGCAGATCGACAACAACGAGCAGGCGACGTTCCAGATGTACCACTACGAGATCGACCCCTTCGAGCAGACCTACATCGAGATTCTGGGGCGCAACTACATTGAGGAGATCAACCGCCAGGTGTTGCTGACGGCCGCCGACCAGGGCAAGGCCGAGGCGGCGACGCTCCAGCAGCGCGTCGCCGCGGCGCGCGAGACG
>JAIBAS010000229.1 GCA_019695075.1 Promineifilum sp.
TGCCCGCCGGGCGGCGTTGACGGCGACGACGACGCGCTCGTCGCCAACCCGCCGCTCATAGACGGCCAGCCGCCCGACGCCATACAGGGGGCAGAAGCTGCCGCGGCGCAGGGCCGCCAGCCGGTGGCGCAGGGCCGCCAGCCGCTTGACCTCTGCCAGCAGGGTGGTGTTCCACGCCTCCGGCTCGTGCCAGGGGAAAGCCTTGCGGCAATAGGGATCGTTGCGGCCGTCCATACCGATCTCGTCGCCGTAATAGATATTTGGCGCGCCGGGCGCGGTCATCTGCAACAGGAAGGCCAGGGCCACCAGGTCGGGCTGGTTGTTGGCCAGGGTCATGACGCGCGGCGTGTCGTGGCTGCCGAGCATGTTCAGTTGGGCGTAGGCGATCTCCGGGTGGTAGAGCCGGTTGATGATGCGATCCAGCTCGCGGTTGAACCCTGCGCCGTCGAGCCGGGGCACATGGCCGTAGCCGATCGGCTCCGTCTGCGTCTGGTCCAGGTTGCGGCCGACGAGGAAGCCCAACGCCGCCCGCGTGAAGAGGTAGTTCATCTGCGCGTCGAATTGGTCGCCCTGCAGCCAGCGCGGGGCGGCCTTCCACAGCTCGGCGACGATGTAGGCGTCGGGGTTGACGGCTTTGCAGCGGCGGCGAAACTCGCGCCAGAATTCGTCGTCGTCGATCTCGTTGGGCACGTCCAGCCGCCAGCCGTCGATGCCCTGCTCCAGCCAGTAGGCGCCCACACTCCACAGGAACTCGCGCACACCCTCGTTATCGGTGTTGAACTTGGGCAGCGAGGCGATGTTCCACCAGGCGCCGTAGTTGGGGTGTTCGCCGGGCGTGTAGGCATTCAGCGGCCACTTGTTGACGTGGAACCAGTCGAGGTAGGGCGACTCCGCGCCCACTTCGAGCAGGTGGTGAAACTGGAACAGGCCGCGGCTGCAATGGTTGAAGACGCCGTCGAGCACCACGCGGATGCCGCGCGCGTGGGCGGCGTCGAGAAAGCGCTTAAAGCCGGCGTTGCCGCCCAGGATGGGATCGACCTGGAAATAGTCGTGGGCGATGTAGCGGTGGTTGGCGGCCGAGGCGAAGATGGGATTCAGGTAGAGCGCGTTGACGCCCATCTCTTGCAGGTAGTCGAAGTGCTGGGCGATGCCGGCCAGGTTGCCGCCCTGAAAGCCGTTGTGGGTGGGCGGGCTGCCCCACGGCTGAAAGGTTGCCCCCAAGACGGCCGCGCCGGCGCTGGTGTCCTCGGCGTCGCGGGCAAAGCGATCGGGGAAGATTTGGTAGAAGATGGCATCTTTGACCCAGTCGGGCGTCTCAACGACAACGTTCATGCTGATATCCTTCCGGCCGGTGGTATAATGGCTCAGTTCGGCGGGCGCGCACTCGTCGGGTTGAGGCTCCCGCGCGCACTAAATTGTAGACTTGTCCACCATCCCTGCCAAACATTCCGGCTGTGCCCCGCCCCTGACGAAAGAGTGCCACGATGGAGAAAACACTGGCCATGCGCGCCCTGGAGGGCAAGCGCATCCCCTACGAAGCCCTGGAGTACCCCGACGACCTCCGCGACGCCGAGGAGATCGCCATCATCCTCGATCTGCCCGCGGAGGAGGTCTTCAAGACGCTGGTCGTCCTGCCGCCGGAGCCGGGCAAAAAGCCGCTGCTGGTGATGATCCCGGCCGACACACAGCTCGACCTGAAGAAGCTGGCCGCTGCGGTGGGGGCCAAGAAGCTCAAGATGGCCACCCACCGCGAGGCGGAGACGCTCACCGGCCTACAGGTCGGCGGCATCTCCGCCGTGGCCCTGCTCAACAAGGGCTTTGTCGTCTATATCGACCGCTCGGCCGGCGGGTGCGAGCGCGTCTGCGTCAGCGCGGGCAAGCGCGGGCTGCAACTGCGGTTGGCCGCGGCCGACCTCATCCAGCTGACCAACGCCCGGCCGGTGGACGTGGCTACGCGCGAGGCCGTCTAGCCGGCCAGAAACGCCGCCAGATCGGCCCGCAGCCGGGCCAGCGACGGGTCGTGAATGTACATCATGTGGCCGGCCTCGTAGTGGCCGGTGGTGATGTTGCCGCGCAGGCTCTCGTCGAGTTCCAGGTGGTCGAACGTGTAGCGCGTCGCCAGGTAGGGCGTGGCCAGGTCGTAGGTTCCGTTGGCCACGAAAACGCGCAGGTGTGGGTTCATGCTCATGGCCTGCCGCAGTGTCTCGCCCACGTTGACGTAGGTGTTCTGGTGGTCGTCGAATGACCACGGCTGCACCCGGTCGCTGAGGATCTCGTAGGGCAGGTCGCTCTCGAAGCGCAGTTCGCGCCGGACGTAGTCGTTGAGCAAGCCGGTGTATGGCCCCTGGATGAGGGCGTAGCTGGGGTCGAACTCATCGTACTCGCCGGCCGCGTCGCGGTCGATGCCCGTGTAACGGCTGTCGAGGCGGCCGGTCGTGCGTCGCCGGTCGCGCAGCAGTTCCTTTGTGAAGCGGTGGATGTTGATACGCAGGTTGGTGCGCAGGACGTAGTCGGCCGACAGGCCGGTGTAGCGCGCCAGCCGTTCGGCGATGACGGCACGCTCCTCGGCCGGCAGCGCGTCGCCGCGCAGCAGCGCCAGGGCATACTCGTTCATGGCGAACGCCTCGACCTCGGCCAACAGCGCCGGCAACTCTGTGGGTATGTCCGGCCCCAGGCGGCCGTGGTAGTGGGCCGTGGCCGCGTAGGTGGGCAGGAAGAGCATGTAGGGCAGGTCGTTGCCCGGCGCGAAGTGGAGAGTCATGAAGTTCAGCACCACGGAGATGAGCATGATGCCATTGAGGTACAAGCCGTGGCGCTCCTGCAAGTGGCCGGCCAGGCCGGCGGCGCGGGTCGTGCCGTAGCTCTCGCCGATGAGGTAGCGCGGCGACGCCCAGCGGTGGTTGCGCGACAGGTAGAGGCGGATGAACTCGCCCACCGACTCGATGTCGGGCTTGAAGCCGTGGAACTGCTTGTCCGCCTCGCCGGGCACGGCGCGGCTGAAGCCGGTCGTCACCGGGTCGATGAACACCAGGTCGGTCTTGTCCAGCAGGCTATAGTCGTTGTTCACCAGGCGGTAGGGCGGCGGCAGCGGCCGGCCGTCCTCCTCCAGCACGACACGCCGCGGGCCGAGCAGCCCCAGATGGAGCCACACCGACGACGAGCCGGGGCCGCCGTTGAAGGCGAAGGTGATCGGCCGGGCAGCGACGTAGCCCGCCTCGCTCGCGCCGGCCGGGCGGTCGCGGGTGTAGGCCACGAAGAAGACGGCCGCCTTGGGCTTCTCGCCCGTCTTTTCGTCCTCGGCCTTGAGGATGAGGCGGCCGGCGGTGGCCTGATAGCTGACCGTCTCGCCGTTGATGACGACCGAGTGGCTGGTCTGGGAGATGACATCCACGGGCGGCGGGATGGGCGGAGTTTTGTCGTTCTTGTCGGCGGCTTTGTCCGGGGTGTCGGGCGTGGTCATGGTTGGTCTCCTTAGCGTGTGGATGATAGCCCGATTCAAGCACAACTTGGCCGGCGTTGCCAGATTCGGGCGCGGTTGTGCCCGCGCGCTATTGCCTGTCGTCATCGACCGCCCGCGCTATAATCACGATCTTTGGGTCGATTCATTCCTTTTGCTTGCCGGAGTAAGTGGATGGCACTGGCAGTCACCAAGACACAACTCGACAACGGCCTGACCGTTGTCCTCAAAGAGATGCATCACGCCCCCGTGGCGACCTTCATGGTCTGGTATCGCGTCGGCAGCCGCAACGAAATCCCCGGCCGCACGGGCGTATCCCACTGGGTCGAACACATGATGTTCAAGGGCACGCCGCAACACCCCGGCCACCTGCTCGACCGCATCATCTCCCGCGAGGGCGGCCACTGGAACGCCTTCACCTGGCTTGACTACACCGCTTACTACGAGACCATGCCCGCCGACCGCATCGACATTGCCCTGCGCCTGGAGGCCGACCGCATGGCCAATACGGCGATGTTGCCGGACGAGGTCGAGTCGGAGCGGACGGTCATCTTGCAAGAGCGGGCCATGTACGCCAACGAGCCGCGCTTCCTGCTGGACGAGGAGCTGACAGCAGCGGCCTTCCGCGTTCACCCCTACCATCACGAGGTCATCGGCGACACGGCCGACCTGGTCAGCATGACCCGCGACGACCTCTATGGCCACTACCGCCGCCACTACGTGCCCAACAACGCCATCGCTGTCGTCGTTGGCGACTTCGACACGGCGACGATGCTGGCGCGGATCGCCGAGTTGTTCGGCGGCGCGGCGGCGGGCGAGGCCGCCGCGCCCATTCGCCGCGCCGAGCCGCCGCAGATGGGCGAGCGCCGGGTGACGATCCATGGCCCGGGCGACACCGCCTTCCTGACCTTTGCCTACCGCGCGCCGGCGGCCGGCCACCCTGACTACCCGGCCATGACGCTGCTCAACGCCGCCTTTGCCGGCGGCAGCAGCCTGGGCATGTTCGCCGGCGGCGGCTCGAACCGCAGCTCGCGTCTCTATAAAGCTCTGGTGACCACGGAACTGGCCGCCGGCGCATACGGCAGTCTGATCCCCACCATCGACCCCTTTCTCTACACCATCAACGCCGTCGTCCGCGCCGGGCGCGCCCCGGCCGAGGTCGAGGCGGCCCTGGAAAGCGAACTGGCTCGCCTGGCGACAGAGCCGATCACGCCCGCCGAGCTGCAAAAGGCCCTCAAGCGGGCGCGGGCGCAGTTCATCATGGCCGGGGAGAGCATTTCCGGCCAGGCGCAACTGCTGGGCGCGGCCGAGGCGACGACGGGTGACTATGGTTGGTTCGAGACGGTGCTGGAGCGCCTGAGTCAGGTGACGCCGGAAGACATCGACCGCGTGCGGGCGGCCTATCTGACGCCGCGCAACCGCACCGTCGGCCTCTACCTGCCGGACGGTCACGCCGCCGCGGCCGACGACGACGAGCCGGCCGAGATGGACGAATGACGCCGTTCGGCCGGTGGCTGTCGGCCAGTCCCCTGCGCCCTATTGCTCGCCGCTTCCGGGACGACCTGCCCGGCAGTTTCGACCGCGACAACCGGCGGCTGGTCGTCCAATCCATCGTCGTCGGCGCGGCCGTCTGGGCGCCGGTCTTTCTGCTCCGGCTGCTGGTCCATGAGACATTTGCGCTCGTTGTCGCCTGGCTCAGCGATCGGCCAGTGCTGTTGCTGGCCCTGCCGCTGCTGGTCGGGGCGGGCATCGTCGCTCTCATCGTCGCCCGCGGCCGGCCGGCCATGATCGCCTATCGTGACGAGCACGACCACATCCATGAGTTAATCGACGTGGAGGGCGACGGCATCGAGCGCGCCATCGCCCTCTACTACGCCTCCGAACCGTCGTTTGAGCGGGCGCTGCTGGGTAAGGAGGGCGTCGAGGTGCGCTGGGAGTTGCCGACCGTATCGCTGGCGGCGCGCAAGTTCGCGGCCACGTGGGCCACGCTGGGCAGCGGCGGCAGCGGCGGCCTGGAGGCCAGCGTGGCCCTCATGGGCGAGAGCATCGCCGCGGCCATGTTCAAGCCCCGGCCGCTGCGGCGCGCCGGCGCCAAGCGCCGCTGGCTGAGCGGCCCGCTGGCCTGGTGGTCGTCGGTGGAGACCGATCACTTGCAGACCGCTCAACTCAGCGGCATCGCCGCGGCCGTGGCCACGCTGACCGGCGCGCCATTCACGTCGGCCTTCTTCGCCGCCGAGGTCATGTATCGCCGCCGGCCGTTGGTGGAAAAGCTCATCTACTCGCTCATTGCCACGCTGGTGGCCTACTTCCTCAGTAGCATCGTCCACGTCGGCCACCAGGCACTCTTTGCCGTCGATTCGCTCTACCTGCCGGCCAGCAATTGGGGCTACTATGGGCTGGTGCTGCTCATCGCGCTGATCGTTGCCCTGATCAGCGCCGTCTTCATCCGCTTACGGCGCGCCGCCGACAACGCCTTCCATCGCCGCCTGCCCGCTCCCTGGCCGCGGCATCTGATCGGCGCGGGGCTGACGGCTCTGGTCGCCGCCGGTGTGGTCGCGCTCACGTTCGGCCGCGGCCTTATTGACCACAGTGGGGCGCTGCAACTGGTGCTGGGGCCGGGCGACTGGGCCATTGAGCGGGCGATGGCCGGCGAACTGACCCTGGGGCTGGCGTTGGTGGCCCTGGTCGGCAAGATGGCGGCCACGGCCACGACCATCGGCTCCGGCGGCTCGGCCGGGCTGCTCATCCCGTCGCTCTATCTGGGCGCGATGGTGGCCACCGTCGTCGCCGCCATGACGCCTTACCAGCCCATGACGCTCATCATCCCGGCGATGACGGCCAGCCTGGTGTCCATCGTCAACGTGCCCATCGCCGCCATCCTGTTGCCCGTCGAGTTGTTCAGCGGCCACTATTTGCCCGCGGCGTTGCTGGCCGTGGTCGTCTGCTCCCTGCTCACGCAGAAGACGGCCATCTATCGCTCCCAGCGCCAGGGCTTCGACAACCGGCAGATCGCGCCCGGCGTGGCCGTCCGGCGGGTGATGGTTCCGGCCCATTGGGATCGGCGCACATTGGTCGATCTCGATCTACGCCGCCGCTTCAACGTCACCGTGATCGGCGTGTTGGAACTTGCCGGCGAAGATGGCCGCGCCCAGGTGCGGCTCGACCCGGCCATCTCCCTGCCGCTCAGCATCGGCGACACCATCGTTGTCTTGGGGGCCGATGATGACCTGGATCGGCTGGATCGCCACATCCAGACGCGCGTGCGGGAGACCGAGGCGAACGCGCCCCCCGGCGGCTAGGCCGCGAGGACTATGCTAGAATTGGACGAAATGACCGCTCAGTCCGATCTGATCCTCGACTTGCAGACGCTGAATCAGATCTCCCAGACCCTGAATCAGTCGACCGACGTGCATACGGCGTTGAACACGTCGTTGGCCCAACTGGTCGATCTGATGGGCATGGAGACGGGCTGGGTGTTCGTCCGCGAGGAGGCCGCCACTGACCGCTGGGCCGGCCGCGGCTTCCGGCTGGCGGCCCACTATAACCTGCCGCCCGCCCTGGCCCTGACCAACCCCGACGCCTGGGACAAGAACTGCGACTGCCAGGCCCTCTGCCGCGACGGGCAGCTCACCGGGGCCTACAACGAAGTGCGTTGCAGCCGGCTGGGCAGCGTGGACGGCCAGCGCAACGGGCTGGTCGTCCACGCCACCACGCCCCTGCGCGCCGGCGACCGCGTGCTGGGCATCCTCAATGTTGCCGCGCCGGCCTGGTCGGCCTTCACGCCGCGCAGCCTGACGCTGCTGAGCACTGTCGGCAGCCAGATGGGCATCGCTCTGGAACGGGCGCGCCTGTTCGACGCCCTGCAGGAGCAGCGCATCCATGAGCAGGCGACGCTGCTGGATCTGTCGCAGCAACTCCTCAGCCGCCGCGATCTCGATGACCTCATGGCCTTCCTTGTGGCCGAGGTGCGCAGCCTGCTGGCCGCCGACGCCTGCGCTGTGCTGTTGACGGGCGACGAGCCGGACACGCTCATCTTCCGGGCGGCCTCCGGCTGGTTGGGCGACCCTGTCGGCGAGGGCTATCGCGTGCCGGCCGATGACTCAACCGGCTCCGGCCAGGTCATGCGCACGCAGAGCGTCCTGCTGCTTGAGGATTTATCGCGCCAGGACCCGCCTCTGTGGACGCCGGAGTGGTTGGCCCGCGAGGGCTTCCGGGCGGCGGCCATCGTGCCCCTGGTGGCCAACGGGGAGTCAATCGGCGCGCTGGTCATCGATTCGCGCCAGCCGCGCCGCTTCAGCGAGGTCGAGGTGCGTCTGTTGCGGCTGATGGCTAACCAGGCGGCGCTGGCCATCGAGAAGGCCCGGCTCCACCATGCGGAGTTGCAGCGCCAACGCATCGAGGAAGAGTTGGCCGTCGGCCGCAGCATTCAGCGCAGCATGATGCCGGCCCAGACGCCGCAGTTGCCCGGCTGGCAGTTCGCCACCGACTTCGAGGCCGCTCGCCAGGTCGGCGGCGATTTCTACGACTACTTCCTTCTACCGGGCGAGCCGGGGCGGTGGGGGCTGGTCATCGCCGACGTGTCCGACACCGGCGTGCCCGCGGCGCTATTCATGGCCCTCAGCCGCACGACCATTCGCAACCTGGCCCTGCGCGGCCGCGCCCCAGCCGACGTTATCTCCTGGGCCAATCGCTTCATCCAGGAGGACAGCCAGTCGGATATGTTCCTGACGGTCTTCTACGCCGAACTGGACACGCGCGACGGCCGCCTGACCTACGCCAACGCCGGTCACAACCCACCGCTGCTCTGGCGGGCGGCCACGGGCGCTTTCGAGACGCTGGACACGACCTGCCCGTTGTTGGGCGTGCTGCCGGAACTGGATGTCCAAGTCCTCCAGACGATCCTCCACCCCGGCGACGTGCTTGTGCTCTACACCGACGGCATCACCGAGGCATTTGACGGTGACTACAACGAGTTTGGCCGCGCCCGCCTGGAACAGACCATCGGCGACCTGCTGGCGCAACGCCCCGCTGCCACGGCGGCCGACGTTCAGACGGCCATCACCGCCGCTGTGCGCGACTTCATCGGCCGGGCCGTAGATTCGGCCGGAGTCTTGGATGAACAGCCGGACGACATGACCCTTCTGATTATCCGACGCGGAGAGAATCAATGAGCGCTCCCAGTTATCCCGGCCCGGAGACGATCCGCCGTTACATCCTCGACAACGGCATCACCGTGCTGCTCTACGAGAATATGTCCAGCAACACCGTCGCGCTTTCGGGCGTTGTGCGTGCGGGGGCCGTCGTCGAGCCGGCCGCGCAGGCCGGACTGGCCGACTTCACCGCCGACCTGCTCATTCGCGGCAGTTCGCGCTGGACGTTCGAGGCCAGCGCCGAAGCCCTGGAATCGGTCGGCGCGGGCATTGGCTTCGGTGGCAGCCGGCACACGACGGGTTTCTCCACCCATAGTCTCGTCGAAGACCTCGACCTGGTGCTTGACATCGCCGCCGACGCGCTGCTGCGGCCGCTCTTTCCGGCCGACCACGTCGAGCGCGTCCGCGGCCAGACGATCACCGGCCTGCAAATGCGAGCTAACGACACGGGCGACATGGCCCGCCTGGCCTTCTACGAGGCGGCCTACCCCGGCCACCCCTACAGCCGCTCGGTCAACGGCTACGAGGAGACGGTCAGCGGCCTGGGCCGTGACGACCTGGCCGATTTCCACGCCCGCTACTATGGCCCGCGAGACATGATCATCGGCCTGGCCGGGGCCATTCGCGCCGACGAGGCGCTGGCCAAGCTGGAAAGCGCCTTCGGCGGCTGGCGTAACGACGCGCAGGAGGCCGTGCCCCTCGTGGGCGATGCGGCCCGGCCATCCGGCCTGACGCGCCGGGCCGTGGCCATGCCCGATAAGCATCAGGTCGACGTGGTCATGGGCCTGCCCGGGCCGCGCCGCGCCGCGCCCGACTACCTCGACGCCAGCCTGATGAACTCCATCCTGGGCGTCTTCGGCATGATGGGCCGCATTGGCCAGAACGTGCGCGAGGAGCAGGGGTTGGCCTATTATGCCTCCAGCCGGCTGCACGGTGGGCTGGGGCCGGGGCCGTGGGTAGCCTCGGCCGGCGTGGCCCCGGACAAGGTCGAGCAGGCCATTGAGTCCATTCGCCACGAGATTCGCCGCATCCAGGACGAGCCGGTGCCGGCTGAAGAACTGGCCGACAGCCAGGCCTATCGCACCGGGTCGCTGCCCATGAGCCTGGAAACCAACCACGGCCTTGTCGATGTCATCACCGACATGGAGCTATACAATCTGGGTCTGGACTACTTGCAAACCTACACGCCCCGCATTCTGGCCATCACCGCCGACGATGTTATGGCCGCGGCGCGCAAGTATCTCAGCGCCGCTGACCTGGTCATCGCTGTCGCGGGGCCGGGGGTAGGGGCTAGGGAATAGGGATTAGGGGCTAGGGGAAGCGCACTCTTGCTATCCCCTAATCCCTAATCCCTATCCCCTACAAAGGAGGCGCAGTGCATTGATGTTGGCCACAGGCATTGACCTAATCGAGATCGACCGCGTGCGGCGCGGGCTGGAGCGCTATGGCGCGCGCTTCGCCGATCGTTTCTTCACGCCGCGCGAGCAGAGCCAGTGCGCCGGCCGCGCTGATAGTCTGGCCGGCCGCTTCGCCGTCAAAGAGGCGGTCGGTAAGGCGCTGGGGACGGGCATCGGCGACGTCGGCTGGAAGGACATCGAAGTACTCAGCGACGACCGCGGCCGGCCCCACCTGATGCTCCACAATGCTGCCGAGCGGCTGGCGGCCGAGCGCGGCCTGAGCCACTGGGCCATCAGCCTCTCGCACACGGCCACCCACGCCGTCGGCCTGGCCGTGGCCGCGGAGGCTTGGCCCCCTCGCCCTCTGGGGGAGGGTTGGGGAGAGGGCAGCGAGGTGATTCCATGACATCCTCCCGCCGCCTGCTGGCCGTCCTGGCCCATCCCGACGACGAATCCTTCGGCATTGGCGGCACGTTGGCCCGCTATGCCGACGAAGGCGTCGATGTCCACATCGCCATCGCCACCGACGGCGTGGCCGGTTCGGTCATTTCCGGCTACGAGCACACCCTGGCCGAGCTGGCCGCCGTTCGCCGCCACGAGTTGGACGAGGCCATCGCCGTCCTGGGCGCGACGCTCCACACCTTCGGCTACCGCGATTCCGGCTACATCGGCGACCCGGCCAACAAGCACCCGGAGGCGTTCATCAACGCCGACGATGTCGAGGCCACCGGCCGCGTCGTCGCCCTTATCCGCCAGATTCGCCCGCAAGTGGTCATCACCCACGATGAGACGGGCGGCTACTACCACCCCGACCACATCCACTGCTGGAAGATCACGACGGCCGCCTTCCACATGGCCGGCGACCCGGCCCAGTATCCCGACATCGGCCCGACCCCCTATCAGCCGCAGCGCCTCTACTACACTGGCTTTTCCAATCGGATGGTCAAGGTGTTCACGCTGATCATGCGACTGCGCGGGCAGGACCCGAAACGGGCCGGCCGCAACAAAGATATCGACTGGACGCGAATCGGCATCGAGCCGCGGCGGCTGAACGCCCACGTTGACTACCGGCGCTATTGGGACGTCAAGCGCGCTGCCGGAGCCGCCCACGCCAGCCAGGGCGGTGGCATGTCGCGCAGCCGGCTGCTGCCGGAGCCGTTCCAGCGCCGCTTCATGGCCACGGAGACCTACATCCGCGCCTATCCATTGCCGCGCGAGGGCGAACGCGAGCGCGACCTGTTTGCCGGCGTCGTGCTTGATAGCGCCCCCACCAACACGTAGGAGGACAGGGGACAATGACATTTCGACGTGTAATGCGACTTCTCGGCCTGCTGGCCGGCTTCGCCGCCGGGCTGACGGCGGCTATCGTGGCCGTGTTCACCCGCCGCATGATCGCCCCGCCACGCCAGCCGCTCTGGTGTACGCCGGACGACATGGGCCTACCCTATGAGAATGTTGACTTCCCCGCGCGCGATAGTGTGCGCTTGTCGGGCTGGTTCATTCCGGCGGCCCACGCCGCGGACGGCGGTAGCACTGCCACGGTCATCCTCGTCCACGGCTGGGGCTGGAACCGGCTGGGCGACGCCGCCGGCGATATCGTCGCCGACCTGAGCGGCTCGACGCCGGTGGAGTTGCTGCGGCTGGCCCACGCGCTGCACTACGACGGCTACCACGTGCTGATGTACGACCAGCGTAACCACGGCGAGAGCGCCGCCCATCCGCCGGTCACCTTTGGCCAGACCGAGGCCGAGGATTTGCTGGGGGCCATCGCCTATCTGCAAACGCGGCCGGAATTGGACACGGCGCGCATTGGGGCCATTGGCTTCTCGATGGGGGCCAACGCCATCCTCTATGCCCTGGCCCGCACCGACGACCTGCGGGCGGCCATTGCCGTCCAGCCGATGACGATGACCACCTATAGCGAGGGCTACGCCGCCGATCTGCTGGGGCCGCTGGCCGCGGTGGTGCAGCCGTTGGTGGAGGCGGCTTACGGGGCCATTACCGGTATTCCCCTGCGGGCGCTGCAACCGGCCTTTGCCGCGGCCGGCGCGGCGGCGGGCAACGACGCCCGCGCGCAGACGCCGGTGCTCTTCTTGCAGTGCAAGGCCGACCGCTGGGGTTCGCTGGCCGACGCTGAACGGCTGGCCGCAGCCACGCCCGCCAGCGAAGGGCCGCTCTACGTCGACGGCGACCATCGCTATCAGGGCTACCAGTACCTCATCGACAACCCGCGCATTGCCACGACGTTCCTGGAGCAGCATCTGTGAGCTAGGGGCTAGGGATTAGGGGATAGGGATTAGGTTCCAGGCTAAGATCGCTCTTACTAGCCCCTAGTCCCAAGAACCTAGCCCCTAAGAGAGCGGACGATGCTCAGGCCGATAACCGTTCTGCGCACGAAGATCACGCCGCCGCGGCCCGGCCCGCGCACGCTGGAACGGCCGCGCGTGACCTGTCTGCTGGCCGAGGCGCTGAACTACCGGCTGACGCTGGTTCAGGCCGGAGCGGGCTTCGGCAAGACGACGGCGCTGGCGGGGTTGGCGGGACTGGGACGGCCGCTGATCTGGTATCAGGTGATGCCCGAAGACCGCGATCCGCTGGTTTTCCTGCTGCACCTCTGTCATGCCTCGCGTCTGGCCCTGCCGGAACTGAGCGACCTGCCCATCTCGCTGTTGGAGTCGTGGGAGGGCGCCGACAGCCCGCTACCTTCGACCTTCAGCCACATCCTCGACGAGTGGCTCAACAGCTTCGCCGCCATGCCGGCCCGGCCGGCGCTGCTGGTGCTGGACGACGTCCATCTGGTTTCGTCGTCACCGGAAATCGCCGGGCTGTTGGACCGGCTGGTCAACCTGGCCCCGCCTGACCTCCACACCGTTCTGGCGGGACGCCCCCCGTTGAACCTGCCCGGTCTGGCCGGCTGGACGGCGCGCGGGCTGGTGCTGCCGGTCGAGCGCTCGGCGCTGGCCTTCACCGCCGAGGAGATCGCTGCTCTCTTCGCGCGGGCTTACGGCTACGAGCTGACCATCGACGAGGCGACGCGGCTCTTTGAGGCCACGGAGGGCTGGGCCATTGCCCTGCAACTCGTCTGGCAGAGCTTGCGCAGCGGCGCATTTGCCTCCGTCGAGGAGGTGTTGTCCAACCAGGCGTCGTCGCTCGACAGCCTCTTTCATCTGCTGGCTACCGAGATCTACGCCGGGCAGCCGGCCGACGTGCAGGCCTTCCTGCAAGCCACCTCCATCCTGCGCGTCATCACGCCCGAAGCCTGCAACGCGCTGGGCATCGGCAATAGCGCCGTCATGCTGGCCTATCTGCGGCGCATCGACCTTTTCCTCGTCGATCTGGGCGACGGCAGCCTGCGCTATCACCACATCTTCCACAGCTTCCTGGAGCAACTGTCCGATCCCACCGCCCGGCGCATGACCCATCTGCTGGCCGCGGCCTACTTCCAGGCGGCCAACGACCCCGGCGAAGCCCTTTACCATCTGCAACAAGCGGGCGACATCGGGGCGATGGCCGTGCAGTTGGACACCTACGGCGGCCAACTGCTGGCCTCCGGCCGGCTGGACACGCTGGCCGGTCATCTGGCCAATGTGCCGCCGGAGGTGCTGGGCGACCACCCCGCGTTGTTGTTCTACCTGGGCGATCTGGCCCGGCTGCGCAGCCGCTTCCAGGAGGCGCTGGGCTGGTATCAGCAGGCCGAGACGGTCTGGCGCGAGCACGGCCAGATGGAGGGCGTCGGCCGGGCGCTGCGCGGCCAGGCGCGCGTCTATCTGGACACGGTCAACCCCAGCCAGGCCGAGGCGCTGTTGGAGCAGTCGATCCGCCTGAGCGAGGGCGTTGAGGGGCACGAGATGCGCGCCCGGCTCTACGAGTTGTTGGCCGAGAACAAGCTCAACGCCGGCCACATCGAGGCCGCCGAGAGCCTGCGGCAGCAGGCCGAGGCCCTGCGCAGCGCCAGCCCGTCCGATTCGCAGCTGCTCACCCGGGTGCTGCTGCGCACCGGTCGGCTGGACGAGGCCGCCCGGCGGCTGGAGGAGCGCGCCGCGGCCGAGCAGCTGACCCCCGTGCTGACGCCCCGCGCCCACCGCGAGACCCACCTGCTGCTGTCGCTGGTCTATGCCTTGCAGGGGCGGGGCGAAGATGCCTACACTTGCGCCCGCGAGGGCGGCCGGCGCGGCGTCGATCTGCGTTCGCCGTTCGTCACCGCCGTCGGCCACATGCGCGTCGCCCACGCTCTGGGCCTGCTGCCGGAGGCCAGTCGCCGCGAGCAGGCCCGCGCTCAGTACGAGGCGGCCATCGCCATCAGCCGCGAGCTGGTCGTGCCGCGGCTGATCGTTGAGGCCAGTTGGGGCCTGTGCCGCGTCTACGGCTACGCGGGCGACCTGGTGCGCGCCGAGGCCGCGGCGACGCAGGGCATCGACATCGCCACGGCCGCGGGCGACGAATGGATCGCCTCGCTGGTGCGCGTGTCGATGGGCGCGGGCCTGGTCCTGGCCGAGCGCTACGAGGCCGCGCTGGAGTGGCTGACGCGGGCGCTACAGGGCTTTCAGGAGTGCAGCGACGCCTTCGGGGCCTGCGCCGCGCGCCTGTGGCTGGCCACCGTCCGCCGGCAACAGGGCAAGCACGACCTCCTGCCACAACTATTGCCCGCCGCCCTGGCCGCTTGCGAGGACAACGGTTACGACTACCTGTTGACGCGGCCGACCTTCCTCGGCCCGCCGGACGAGCGCGTCTTCACGCCGCTGCTCATCCTGGCCCGCGCGCGGGGCTGGCGCAGCGAGTATGCCGGGCGGTTGCTGGCGGTGCTGGGCCTGGCCGAGGCCACCCACCACCCCGGCTACCGCGTGCGCGTCACCACGCTGGGAGGCTTCATGGTCTATAAGGGGGACGCGGCCATTGCTGCCAACAGCTGGCGGCGGGCAAAGGCGCGGCAGATGTTCCAATTGCTGCTGACCTACCGCCGCTCCGGCCTCGACCGCGACCAGATTTTGGAGTACCTCTGGCCGGGCATGGAGCCGGCCGCCGCCGGGCGTAACTTCAAGGTGACGCTCAACACGCTCTACCAGGTGTTGGAACCCCACCGCCAGCCCGGCGCTGACTCTGCCTTCGTCCACCGCGAGGGCACGAGCTACTGCCTGCGGGCGGGGGCGGACTTGTGGTTGGATGCCGAGCGCTTCGCCGGGCTGGTGGCCGAGGCGCGCGCCGCCCGGCGGCAGTCGCCGGCGCGAGCCTTGGCGCTGCTGGAAGAGGCCGTGGCCCTCTACAAGGGCGATTATCTGCCGGATGCGCTCTACGAGACGTGGGCGGCGGCCGAGCGCGAGCGGCTGGCGGTCATGTTCCTGGGCGCGGCCGACCAACTGGCCGAGCTGTACCTCGACAGCCGCCGTTTCGAGCAGGCGGTCGAGGTGGCCCACCGGCTGCTGGCGGCCGACAACTGCTGGGAGCGCGCTTACCGTCACCTGATGCTCGCCTACCACCGCCTCGGCAACCGCGGCCAGATCGCCCGCACCTATCAGCGCTGCGTCCAGATATTGCGCGAGGAGTTGGACGTGGCCCCGACCGAGGAGACGACCGCCCTCTACGCCGAACTGGCCGGCTAGTCCGCGTGTAACTCACCAGTAGCCGCCGTTTGCTATTCTCTCCATACAGCGATACCGGCGCTGCGTCTTCCGGTCGGCAACGACATGCGTCGCCGGCCTGGCGGGCCGGTCGCCGAGTCCCAGTCACAAAAGGGTGCGTTCTTGGAAGAGTCCTTGCCCGAGATCACGTCGTTTGTTGTCCGCTTTGTCCATTCTGGGCCGCCGGTCGGGGCGGATGTAGGGGCGGGTGTAGGGGCGGGTCTCAGACCCGCC
>JAIBAS010000441.1 GCA_019695075.1 Promineifilum sp.
CGACGCCTACGGGCGGTTGCTCGGCCGGATGCACGCCCTGACCAAGGACTATCGCCCGGCCGATCCCGCCTGGCGGCGCGAGGCGTGGCCGGCCACCTTCGAGGCCGAGATCGCCGGCCTGCTACGCGGTGACGACGCGCCGTTGCTGGCCCGCTACCAGGCCCTGACGCGGCGCATCGAGGCCAGACCGCGCGGCCGCGACGACTACGGCCTGATCCACTTCGACGCCCACGAGGCCAATCTCCACATTGATGGCGACCGGGTGGTGCTGTTCGACTTCGACGACTGCGCCTACAACTGGTTCATCGCCGACATCGCCATCGTCCTGTTCTACCGAGTGACCAACCGCGATGAGCCGGAGCGCGTCGCCGCCGACTTCCTGCCCGGCTTCCTGCGCGGCTACGCCGCCGAGAACCGGCTCGATCCGCGCTGGCTGGCGGCCATCCCCGACTTCCTGACGACGCGGGAGATCGACCTCTACGCCGTCATCCGCCGCAGCTACGACCTGCCGGAAGTGACGCCTGCGGCCGTCGAGGCCATCCCCCACGACTGGCCGCGCCGCTTCATGCGCGGCCGGCGCGAGCGGCTGCTGGCGGAGCAGCCGTATCTCGATCTCGACTTTTCGGCGCTGGCGGATTATCTTTAGGCTGAATCCACCGCCAAAGGAGGCCACTGTGGAACCGGAACTCATCTTGCGGCTCTTTCTCATTGTCCTGGGCGTCGTCTTTCTCATCCTGTCGTTCGCCGGGGCGATCCTGGAGCTGGCTCGCCGCGCCGGCGGCCCGGAAGGGGCCGCCGCGCCCAACCCGCTGGACAGCATCACCAAGCTGGCCGAGGCGCTGGGCGCGCTCTTCGCCGCCCTGGCCGGCGCGCCACTGTGGCTGGGCCTGGGCGGCTTCGGCATCATTCTCATCCTCGTGGGCGCGCTCGTGCCGTTCAACTTCTAGGACGACCGCCGACGGACGACGGCCGACCGCCGACCGCCGACCACCGACCGCCGACGACTGACCTACTGCTTACTGTCCTACTGACCCTATCACCAAAAAGGAACTCCAATGACCTCTCTCCCCCTCATTCCCCGCCGCGTCTTCTTCGGCAACCCCGACCGGGCGCAAGTGACCATCAGCCCCGACGGGACGCACCTGGCCTGGCTGGCCCCGCGCGATGGCGTGCTCAACGTTTGGGTCGCGCCGCGCGAGCGGCCGGCCGACGCCGGCCCCGTGACGCGCGACGCCGGCCGCGGCATCCGCTTCTATACCTGGGCCTACAGCGGCGACATCCTCTACATTCAGGACAAGGGCGGCGACGAGAACTGGCGCGTCTATTCGGCCGACATCGACACCGGCGAAGTGGGCGATCTGACGCCGTTCGAGGGCGTATCGGCGCAGATCGTTGGCCTGAGCCATCACCGGCCGGACGAGATCGTCGTCGCCATGAACGACCGCAACCCGCAGTACCACGACATCTACCGCGTCAACCTGACCAGCGGCGAGCGGACGTTGCTGCTCCAGCACGATCGCTTCATTGGCGTTGAGACGGACGACGACCTCGCCATCCGCGCCGCGATTCAGATGACGCCCGCCGGCGGGCTGGACATCTACCGGCTGGAGGGCGATGACTGGGCGCTGTGGCAGCGCTTCCCGGCCGAAGATATGCTGACCGCGTCCACGGCCGGCTTCGACAAGAGCGGCAACGTCCTGTATCTGCGGGACAGCCGCGACCGCGACACGGCGGCGCTGGTGGCGATTGACCTGACGACCGGCGCGCGGTCGCTGCTGGCGGCCGACGAACGCGCCGACGCCGACCAGGTGTTGCGCCACCCGACCGAGCGCCACGTGCAGGCGGTGGCTTTCAACTATGAGCGCAAGCACTGGCAGGTGCTCGACCCGGCCATCGCCGCCGACCTCGATTACCTGGCTGGCGTGGCCGACGGCGAGGTGGAGATCACCAGCCGCTCGCTCGACGACCAGTATTGGCTGGTCGCCAGCGTCGTCGATGATGGCCCGGCGCGCTATTACCTCTACGACCGCGCGGCGGGAGCGGCCGAGTTCCTGTTCACCAATCGGGCCGAACTGGAAGGGCTGCCACTGGCCAAAATGCGCCCGGCGGTCGTGCCCGCCCGCGACGGGCTGAATCTCGTCGTCTATTACACCCTGCCGCCGGATAGCGACAGCGACGGCGACGGCATCCCCGACGCGCCGCGGCCGATGGTCTTCCTGCCTCACGGCGGCCCGTGGGGACGCGACGCCTGGGGCTTCCACGGCTGGCATCAATGGTTGGCCAACCGCGGCTATGCCGTGCTGTCGGTTAACTTCCGCTCATCCACCGGCTTCGGCAAGGCGTTCACCAACGCCGGCGACTTCGAGTGGGGCGGTAAAATCCTGGCCGACCAGCAGGACGGCGTGCAGTGGGCCATCGCTCAGGGCATCGCCGACCCGGCGCGCGTGGCCGTCATGGGCGGCAGCTTCGGCGGCTACTCGACGCTGGCCGGGCTGACCTTCTACCCGGAGGTCTTCGCCTGTGGCGTGGACATCGTCGGCCCGTCGAACCTAGTCACCCTGCTGGAGACGATCCCGCCCTACTGGCAGCCGATGGTTGAGCTGTTCACGACGCGCGTCGGCGACCACCGCACCGAAGAGGGGCGGGCACTGCTGCGGGCACATTCGCCGCTGACCTACGTCGATCGCATCGTCCGGCCGCTGCTCATCGCCCAGGGAGCCAACGACCCGCGCGTCAAGCAGGCCGAGAGCGACCAGATCGTCAGCGCCATGCAGGCCAAGGGCATCCCGGTAGCCTATGCCCTCTACCCCGACGAGGGCCACGGCTTCGCCCGGCCGGAGAACAACCTGTCGTTCGCGGCCCTGGCGGAGGCGTTCTTGGCCCGTTGCCTGGGCGGCCGGGCTGAGCCGATTGGCGGCGACCTGGCCGGCAGCAGTCTGACCGTGCCGGTGGGGGCGGAGGAAGTGCCGGGGCTGGCGGCGGCGTTGGCCGCGGGGGAGCGCGCCTCATGATGCCGGCGACACGGGCCGGCGTCCCTTCGCGCGATCTCGACTGGGAACCCTGCTGGAACGTCCGCGACCTGGGCGGGCTGCCGCTCAGCGGCGGCGGCGAGGCCCGTTGGGGCGCGCTCATCCGCGCCGACTGCCTGGGCAAGCTGACCACGGCCGGGCGGCAGGCGCTGATCGATTACGGCGTGGGCACAGTCATCGACCTGCGCTCGGCCGACGAACTGGCCATCGACCCGCCGGCTTTCCCCGGCGGCCGGGCGGGCGAGCCGGCGTTTCGTCACGCGCCGCTGGTCACCAACGACCCCGCGGCCAATGCCCGGTGGATGGCTTTGCAGACGCGGGCCGACGTCTACCGCATCTTCCTCGACTTCTACGGCCGCGGCCTGGCCGGCGCTCTGCGGGCCATCGCCTGGGCGCCGCCGGGCGGCATCGTCTTCCACTGCCTGGGCGGGACGGACCGCACCGGGCTGGTGGCGGCGTTGGCGCTGCGGCTGGCCGGCGTGCCCGATGAGGTCATCGCCGCCGACTATGAGATGACGCTGGAGCGGCGGCGCTCGATTTACGCGCAGTTGGTGGAAGAGAAGGGCGAGGCCAACCTGGGCTTCTGGGACAAGCTCAACATGACCGCCGACAACATGCTGGCCACGCTGGCCTACCTCGACGCGCAGCACGGCGGCGAGCGAGCCTACCTGCGCGCCAACGGCCTCGCGGACGGGGACATAGAGCGCGTCCGGGCGCGGCTGCGGGGGAATGTGGCCCCTCTGCGCTAGACTAGCGGCATGACCGACCCCTATGACTACTCTACCCGCGCCGGCGTCCGGCCGATCTCCTGGGACGACTTCCACGGGCTGGTGAAGGCGCTGGCCGTGGCCGTGGCCCCGTGGCGGCCGGAGGTGGTGCTGCCGGTGTTGCGCGGCGGGGCCTACCCCGGCGCGCTGCTGGCCCACATCCTGCAAGTGGAGGTCTACCCCGTGCGCCTGACGCGGCGGCACGATGACGTCGTCGTGCGCGACACGCCGCTGTGGCTGATGGAGCCGCCGGCGGCCGTGGCCGGGCGGCGCGTGCTGGTGGTGGACGAGATGTGTAGCACGGGCGAGACGCTGCGGCTGGTGCGCGAGCGGGCGCTGGCCCTGGGCGCGGCCGAGGCGCGCACGGCGACGCTCTACGCCCACACCTGGGGCGCCGACGCGGTGGACATCACCGGACTCATCACCGACGAGTTGGTGCTGAACCCGTGGGATCGCGAGATCTACCGCGACGGCGCATTCCGGTTCCACCCGGAGTATGCCGCCGCGCTGGCGGAGCAGGGGCTGGCCGCCGCGCCGGCGCTGCTGATTCCAGCGACGCCGTTCGTGGCCGCTAAAGGGAGCTAGACAGGACACCCTATGGAACCAAGAGCGTATCGCGGCGACGACGACCGGGCGCGGATGCTGGCCCTGGCGGCGCTGGCGGCCGAAGAGACCATCCACGTCGTCGATCTGCCCTACCGGCTGGCCTCATGGGCGTTCGATTGCCCGGAGACGGTCGCCCTGTGGGAGCGGGACGGCGAATTGCTGGCCTGGGCCGTGTTACAAGCGCCGTTCTGGACGCTTGACTATGCCCTGCACCCGGCCGCGCCGGCGGACACGCTGGCGGCGCTGCTGGCCTGGGCCGACGGCGCGGCGACGCGGTT
>JAIBAS010000206.1 GCA_019695075.1 Promineifilum sp.
CGCGCATGCTGGCGGCGCAGGGGTTGGTCGAAGCGCAGCACGGCCGGGGCGTCTTCGTCACCGCGTCGCCCGTGGCCGCCTTCGGCGACGCGCTGCTGCTGGCGCTGCGGCGCGCCGGGGCCACCACCTGGGACGTGGAGCGCTTCGAGCAGATGGTCATGCCCGAAGTGCAGGCCGAGGCGGCGCGGCAGGCGACCGACGCCGACCTGGCCGAGATTCAACGGCTGGCTGAGGCGTATCACGCCACCTTCGCCGCCGTGACGCGCGATAGTTGGGGCCGCGACCGGCTCTCGGCCGCCGAGCGCGACCGGGTCATGGTGGCCTTTCGGGCGCTCTACGGGGCCATCTTTGCCGCCACCCACAATGCCCTTTGGGGCCTGCTGGCCGAGCCGTTGCTGCGTCTGCGCGCGCCACGTTCCTGGCAATCGGGCGAGATGACCGTCGAGGAGTTCATCGCCCACGAGCGGCAGATCATCAACGCCCGCGTCGCCGCCATCGTCGCCCGCGACCCCGCCCGCGCTCATGACGCCGCTAAGTCACTGCTCGCCGCGCCGCCGGACATCGAGGCGGCTCTGCGCGACGCCCTGCAAGCCACCCCCGTTGGGGAGATCGCTGATATTCCCCTGCCCCTGCCCGCCCGCTGAGGCAACCGGCGGAACATGCCCAAACAAGAAGCGCCCCCTCGGCTCGTCCGAGGAGGCGCGCTCCTTGTTCATCGATTGGCCTGTCTCCTAGAAGCTGCCCCACGCCACGAGGACATCGCCCCACTTGATCTGCACCCCGCTGCCGGCGCTGATCTGCGGCACGGCCTGACCCAGGTCGGTGTTGCGGCTGAGGCGGCCCGTGCCCAGCGCGCTCACCTTGAAGCTGCCCACGCGCATGCCATTGGCGTACACGTCCAGCGTCTTGCCCTTCAGCGCCTTGGCGTTCTCCAGCTCAACCTGGAACTCGCGCTCGCCGCCGTCGGCCTTGTACTTGGCCGTGCCCTTGACGTTCGGGTACTGCGCGCTACCCTTGAGGACGATGCGGGTCGCGTCGCCGCCCTTGGCGTAGGCCGCCGGCGCGGCCATGAAGCTGCCCAGAAGCAGAGCGGCCAGAAAAGCGACCAGAATCGTTACCTTTGCCCATCCTTTCGTCACGTACATGTTAGCTCTCCTTATCCGCTGTTTTGATTTGGTTTCGGTCGCTCCGGCGCGGCCGTCTTGACCAAGCTATCTAACAATGAGAATAGCATGCCGCGCGGAACGACGAATCGGGCCAAGGTTGGAAAGATCGCCCGGCCACAGGTCTGAATTCGCTCCGACTTTGGTCTGATCCAAAGGACAGCCACATGATGCGTTCAACCGCCTTGAGCCGCCTGAGCCTGACGCAGCAGTTCATGATCGCCAGCCTCATCATTCTGGTGGCCGCCGCGCTGGGCCTCGGCCGCTGGGCGGCGGGGCAGATCGAGCAAAGCGTTGTCAGCCGCACGGCCGAGACCACCGCCCTCTTCGTCGATAGCTTCATCGCCCCGAACTTGCAGGAGCTATCGACGGCCGACACGTTGACGCCCGACCACATCGCCACCCTCGACCGCCTGCTCGACGACACGCCGCTGGGGCGACAAATCCTGTCCTTCAAGGTCTGGGACGCCGGCGGCAAGGTGCTCTACAGCGCTGAGCCGGCCGCCATCGGCCAGGTCTTTCCCGTCGGCGCGGAACTGACGCGCGCCTGGAGCGGCGCAGTGAGTTCGGACATCAGCGATCTGGAGGACGCCGAGAATGTGCTGGAGCGGACGCAGCGCGCGCGCCTGCTGGAAACCTATGCGCCGGTGCGTCTGGAGAACAGCGACGAAATCATCGCCGTGGCCGAGTTCTATCAGACGGTGGACGAATTGGAGCGCGATATCGCCCTGGCCCAGGGCCGCACCTGGCTGGTCGTGGGCGCGTCGATGCTGGTTATCTATCTGCTGCTGGCCGGCTTCGTCGGCCGCGCCGGCGACACCATCGACCGCCAGCAGGCCGCACTCAGCCGCCAGGTGGCGCAGTTGACCGACCTACTGGGCCAGAACGAAGCGCTGCACCAGCGCGTCCAACGCGCCGCCGCGCGCACGACGGCCCTCAACGAGCGCGTCCTGCGCCGCATCAGCGCCGAGTTGCACGACGGCCCGGTGCAGGACATCGGCCTGGCGCTGCTGCGTCTCGACAATGTTGTCGCCCAGGTGGGCGACGGCAAGACCGGCGGCGACGATGAGACCGCCATCGCCCACGACCTGGACATGGTTCAGACATCGATGCAACGGGCGCTGCTGGAAATTCGCGCCCTGTCGTCGGGCATGGGCGTGCCGCAGCTCAGCGAGCTGACTTTGCCGGAGACGCTGGCGCGCGCCGTCCGCGTCCACCAGCAGCGCAGCGGCACGGTGGTGACCCTGGCCCTGGACGGCACGCCGGAGCGCGCCTCGCTGCCGGTCAAGATCACTCTCTACCGGCTGGTTCAGGAGGCCTTGCACAACGCCTATCGCCACGCCGGCGGCATCGACCAGCGCGTCACGCTCTGCTACGACGCCGGCCGCCTCCACGTCGAGGTCGCCGACGGCGGCGCCGGCTTCGGCCGGGCGGACAGCGTCGTCGGGGACGACCATCTGGGGCTGGCGGGCATGCGCGAGCGCGTCGAGAGCCTCGGCGGCAACTTCCGCGTGGAGAGCGCCCCCGGCCAGGGCACGCGCGTCATCGCCGACCTGTCGCTGGCCGGCGAGGAGGAAGCACCATGAGCGAGTCCATCCGCGTCGTCCTCATCGACGACCATCCCCTCTTCCGCGAGGGTGTGGCCATCACGCTGGCCGCCCAACCCGACATCGAGGTTGTTGGTCAGGGCGAGAACGTGGGCGATGCTGTGCGGCTGGCGCGCGAACTGTCGCCCGATCTGATGCTGCTGGATGTCAACATCCCCGGCGGCGGCGGCAGTCAGGCAGCCCAGCAGATCGCCGCCGCCAATAGCGCCATCGGCATCATCATGCTGACTGCCTCCGACGAGGAAGACGACTTGACCGCGGCCCTGAAGGCGGGCGCGCGCGGCTACGTCCTCAAGGGGGTCGCCGCGCGAGAGCTGGTGGGCATCGTCCGCTCGGTGCATGCCGGCGAGGGCTACGTGATGCCCGCGCTGGCGGCCAAGCTGCTCAGCGACATGAGCGCCGCCCGCCGGTTGCCGCCCCGCGCCAACCCGCTCGACGCGCTGACCGAGCGCGAGCGCCAGATCCTCGATTGCGTCGCCGCCGGGCTGAGCAACCGCGAAGTGGGCGACCAGCTGCACCTGAGCGAGAAGACGGTCAAGCACTACATGACCATCATCATGGAGAAGCTCCAGGTGCGCAACCGCGTCGAGGCGGCACTGATCGCGCGGAACGCGGCCGGGCGGGACGCTGACTACTAAAACGAACCACTGACAAACTGGAACCAGTCCAGCAGCGCCTCGCGCAACATGGCCCGGCCGCGGCGAATGCGCGCCCCGGCCGCCGCCAGGGCAATGTCCAACCGGTCGGCAATGTCGCCCGGCGACAGGCCGTGGACATCGGTCAGGATGAGCGCCTGGCGGTATTCCCCCGGCAGGCAGTCCAGCAGCCCGCGGACGGCGGAGCCTAGGGCCGTCATGTCAGTAGCCACGTCGCCGTCCCTGTCCGTCCCCGTCGATTCAGCCCGGGCGACGCCTGGCGGCGTGGCGCGACGGTAGGCGGCGATGGCGTCCCGGAGGATCGCGTCGAGCCAGCCTGTCAGCCCTTCACGCTCGCCCAGACCGCCCGCGCGGGCCTGAACCTCCCGGCCGGCGCGCCGCAGAACGTCCTCGGCCACGCCGGGATCGTCCACGCGCGCCAGGATGAAGCGTCGCAGGTCGGCGTGAAACTGGGTGTAGATGGCCTCCAGCGCCGCGGCCGAAACCGGGTCGTCATTCGCCGGCTCGCCCTCGTCGCACGCCTTGCACGCCAGGACGACGCCCAGAAAGCGGCTGCGGCCCTCTTCCGTCAGCACCCACGCCCGGTCGACGAACGGCGGATTGTGGCGCACGTGCTGGCGGTGACCACAGGCCAGGATCGCCCGCCAATCGCCCAATTCATCCTGCTCGAAGCCGACAATCGCTCTTTCCATTGGCCTCACCGGATGGGCACTTCCACCTTATCGTCCACGGCCGCGCCGCCCGCGTCGAGCACCGGCAACCGCGCCATCGTCGCCAACAGGTATAGCCCGACGTGCAGCCGGTAGTTGCCCGGCGGTAGCTCATCTCTCAGTTGCACCTGGTAAGGGTCGCGTATGACCGCGCCCGGCGTCCACTGGCTGGTGGGGAAGGTGCCCTGCACCGGCCAGGCATCCACCTGCCCGACGAGGCGATCGGCCGCGTCGAGCACCTGCACAAAGACGGTATAGTTCTCGGTCATGGGCGCCAACCCCTGCCAGGTCAGCGTCACCGGCAGTTGTCCGCCGGGCACGAGGCCGGCCGCGTCTACGGCCACGTCGAGCAGGGCCACGCGGTCGCCGAAGTTAACCGCGCCCTCCGGCAGCGGCGCGCCGCTGATCTCAACCTCGCCCAGGGCGCAGCCGGCGCGCGGCGACGACAGCCAGCCGCACAGCGCCGCCGCGCCCGCACCCGGCCGGGCCACCAGCTGGTAGCGACCAGCCGGCAGATCGGTGGCCACCTCGGCCGCGTATTGC
>JAIBAS010000422.1 GCA_019695075.1 Promineifilum sp.
GGGAGCAGGGGAGATTCTTTCGCCCCCGCTCCCCCGCCCCCCTGCTCCCCCGCGCAAGAACCAGAACCACGACGTTCGCAACACCAACATGAACCAGTACCTCATCGGCGTAGACCTGGGCACGAGCAGCACCAAGGCGGCGCTCTACCGGACGGATGGCACACTGGTGGCCGAAGCCTCGGCCGACGTGCCGCTGCTCTACCCGCGGCCGGGCGTGGTCGAGCAGGAGACCGACGACTTCTACCGCACGGCCGCGGCGACCGTCGGCCGCTGCCTGCGCCAGAGCGGCGTCGATCCACGGGCCGTGGCCGCCATCGCCTTCGACAGCCAGATGGCGGGTATCGGCGCCATCGACGAGGACTTCCGCCCGGCGACGCGCTTCGATTCGTGGCTCGACATGCGCTGCCAGCCTTACATCGCCTGGCTGAACGACCACCACGCCGACCTCATCACTCGGCTGACCGGCTGCGCGCCGACGTGCGACCACGGGCCGAAGATCCTGTGGTGGAAAGGGGAGCGACCGGCCGACTACGCCCGCATCGCCAAGTTCCTGACGCCCTCGGCCTACGTCGCCGGGCGTATGGCCGGACTGAGCGCCGACCAGGCCTTCATGGACTACACCTTCATCCACTTCTCCGGCCTGTCGGACAATCGCGCCGGGATGTGGAGCACGGCCATCTGCGACACGTTGGGCGTGGACATGGGCAAGCTGCCGGCCATCGTCGAGCCGTGGCGGGTGATCGGCGCAGTGACCGAGGCCGCGGCGCGCGACTTCGGCCTGGCCGCCGGCACGCCCATCGCCGCCGGCTGTGGCGACACGGCCGCCAACGCCCTCGGCGCGGGCATTGTCCGGCCGGGGCAGGTGTTCGACGTGGCCGGGACGGCGTCGGTGCTGGCCGGCTGCACCGATGCCTTCGTGGCCGACACGACCCATCGGGCGCTGCTGACCATGCGCTCGGTCATCCCCGGCCTGTGGCACCCGCTGGCCTATATCGCCGGCGGCGGGCAGGCGCTGCGCTGGTTCCGCGACGAGTTCAGCGGATTGGGCAGCGGCGACAGCGACGCGGTCTACGCGGCCATGATCGCCGCCGCCGCGGCCGTGCCGCCGGGGGCCGAGGGACTGTTCTTCTCGCCCCACCTGGGCGGACGCATCTGCCCGGCGACGCCGGAACTGCGCGGCGCGTGGCTGGGCTTCTCGTTTGGTCACACGCGGGCGCACTTCCTGCGGGCCGTGTTGGAGAGCGTCGCCTACGAGTATGCCTGGTACCTGCGCGTGCTGCGCGAGTACATCCCCAACCTGGAGTTGACCGAGACGCGCGCCGTCGGCGGCGGGGCGCGCAGCGACGCCTGGAACCAGATCAAGGCAGACGTGCTGGGCGTGCCTTACCAGCGCTTGGCGCGGACGGAGTTCGGCACGTGGGGTAGCGCCCTCATCGCCGGCAAGGCGGTGGGCATCTACGACGACCTGGCAGTCACGGCCGCCGAGCACGCCCGCCCGGCCGGCCCGCCCATTCGCCCGTCGGCCGCGGCGCACGAGAGCTACCGGCCGCTGGTTGACCGGCACATTCGGCTACAAGAACAATTAGTGACGATGTTCACCAGCGCGTAACGTCGGCGCGCTCGTCCTTTGTCGAGCGGCGCGCCGCCAAATCTTGAGGAGAGAGAATTCGCCTATGCCCTCACCCATTCGCATCTGCATGATCGGCGCCGGGCGCGTCGGCAAGCTGCACACGGGCACGCTGACCCGCCACGTCCCCGGCGGCGAGGTCGTCGCCCTGGTCGATCCCTGGGCCGATGTGCTCAAAACGACCGGCGACCTGTTCGGCATCGAGCGACGCTTCGCCTCGCTGGCCGACGCGCTGGAGGCGGTGGCCTTTGATGCCGTCGTCATCACCACGCCGACGCCCACCCACCGCGAGTTGGCCGTGTTGGCCGCCGAGCAGGGCAAGCACGTCTTCCTGGAAAAGCCGATGGCCCTGTCGCTGCCGGAGTGCGACGCCATCCTCGACGCCACGCGCCGCCACGGCGTGATCTTGCAGATGGGCTTCATGCGCCGCTTCGACCCCGACTTCGCCGCTGCCTGGGAGCGCATCCAGGGCGGGGAGATCGGCGAGCCGACGATGATCAAGTCTCTCACCCACGGCCCCGGCCTGCCGCCGCCCTGGGCGACCGACCTGAAGACCAGCAACGGCAACCTGGCCGAGGTCAACAGCCACGACCTGGACACGTTGCGCTGGCTGATGTCGTCCAACCCACGGCGCATCTACGTCGAAGTGGCCAACTTCAAGGGCGCCGAGCGCGGCGTGACCAGCGAGCACTTCTACGACAACATGTTCGCCACCGTCAAGTTCGAGTCCGGCGCGCTGGGCAACATCTCCGGCGTTTGCCCGTGCGACTACGGCTACGACAGCCGCGTGGAGATCATCGGCAAAAAGGGCATCATGCACATCGGCCGCATGGAGGGCGAGGCCATCGTCGTTTGCGCCGACCGCGACCACGGCCTGGTGACGCCCATCTTCCGCCGCTGGCCCGACCGTTTTCGCTGGGGCTACATCCAAGAGTTGGAGCATTTCGTCGAGTGCATTCAGAAGGGCCGGCCGCCGCGCGTGGGCGGCGAGGACGGCCGTTGGGCCGTGGCGATGGTTGTGGCCGGCACGCGGTCGTTTCTGGAAGAACGCCCTATGTACCTGCAGGAAATCATGACGAATTACCATTAATGGCTACGCGGACTTTCAACGGCCTGCTTTAAACGAGGCAACCAAGTAGGACTCTAGATATTGGAGGAACCCAGCGATGCGCAGCATTATCGTCCTTGAGCACATCACCCTTGATGGCGTCATACAAGCCGCGAGCGGGCCGGAGGAAGATATCAGCGGCGGTTTCGAGCATGGTGGATGGGTAGCGCCTTATTCCGATGCGGTTCTCGGAACGCTTCTGAGAAGGCAGATGAACCTGCCGTTCGACCTGTTGATTGGACGAAAGACTTTCGAGATCTGGGAGCCGTATTGGCCGCATCATGCGGACATATGGCCCGGCGTCAACACGGCGACCAAGTACGTCGCCTCGAATACCAGGACGTCTAGCGAATGGCAGCCAACCGTGTTCCTGAACGGAGACATTGCCGGAAAGGTCGCCGAAATCAAGCGACGCCAAGGTCCGGATTTGCACGTCTGGGGAAGCGGTGGCCTTCTTCAGACGCTACTGAAGCATAATTTGGTCGATACGTTCTGGCTGATGATCTATCCGATCACGTTGGGCGTTGGAAAGCGGTTGTTTGCTGATGGCACAATCCCGGCGGCATTCAGGGTAACGGAAAGTGAAGTCACCCCGAACGGTGTTATTGTCGTGAATTATGAGCGAACGGGCGCAGTCACAACCGGGAAGTGATCATTCCTCGCGCCGTGTCAAGCGTCTCTCGTATTTCCGTTTCTTTCGAGCGGATGTGACTATGGAAACAATGCTCGCCGCCGTCTACCACGGCCCCCAGGATATTCGCGTTGAAAGCGTACCCGTACCCGACATCGGGCCGGACGAGGTGTTGCTGCGCGTGCTGCGGGCCAACATCTGCGGCACCGACCTGCGCATCCTTCACGGCGGCCACCGGATGTACCCGCCGGGCACGGTGCGCATCCCCGGCCACGAGGTCGTCGGCGAGGTGGCCGCCGTGGGCGAGCGTGTGAGCGGCTACCGGCCGGGCGACCGCCTCTTTGTGGCCCCCAATATGGGCCGCGGCGACAGCCGCGAGACGATCAGCGGCAACAACAACCTCGACCCGCAGTTCGACGCCTTCGGCATCACCCTCGACGGCGCGTTTGCCGAGTACATGCGCGTGCCGGCGGCGGCCGTGCGCGGCGGCAACCTGATGCCCGTGCGGCCGGAGGTGGACGCCGCCGTGGCCGCGCTGATCGAGCCGCTGGCCTGCGTCTGGCGGGGGCAGAACAAGATCGGCGTCGGTGCGGGTGATGTCGTCCTGGTGATGGGCGCGGGGCCGATTGGCGTGCTCCACATCCTGCTGGCCCGGCTGCGCGGGGCCACGCGCGTCATCGTCAGTGAGCCGGCCGCCGGGCGGCGCGAGCAGGCGTTGCGACTGGGGGCCGACCGGGCCGTAGACCCCCTGAGCGAAGACCTGGCCGCCATCGTCCGGGCGCAGAGCGACGGCCGCGGCGCGGACGCCATCATCACTGCCGCGCCGGTGAAGGCGCTGCAAGAGCAGGCCGTGGCCCTGGCCGCTGTCGGCGGGCGGATCAACTTCTTCGGCGGTCTGTCGAAAGACGACGCGCTCATCCGGCTGGACAGCAACGCTGTTCACTATAAGGAGCTGATCGTCACCGGCACGACGGCGTGCAGCACCTATGACTGCCTGCGCGCGGCCGAGATCGTCAACAGCGGCCGGCTCGACCTGGCCCCGCTGATCACCGCCGAGTTCCCGCTGGCGGAGGCCCCGGCCGCTTTCGCCGCCGCGGGCGACGGCCGGAACCTGCGCGTCACGCTGGCCCCGGACGCGCCGCGCCAGTCATAAGGGATTGAGCACTTATGTCAACAGGCCGCATCATCACTGTCCTTGGCCCCGTGACGACGCTGGGCATCGCCGACGCGCACAACCATCTCTACATCGGCCGCGTGCCCGGCGCGCCCGGCGTGTCCGGCACGCCCGGCGTGTCCGGCACG
>JAIBAS010000429.1 GCA_019695075.1 Promineifilum sp.
GTTCACTGGCCACTGTTCACTGGCCACTGATCACCGGCCACTGACCACTCTGCTCTTTCTCCAACAACCGCTTCAACCCCCGATGCCCGCGCCCGGACACAATGGCATGGCTGAGGGCAAACAGCGGCTTGGCGGCCCACTCCAGCCGGTTGATGAGCCGGTGGTGGGTGCGGACGATCCAGGTGAAGGTCACGTGGGTCACGCCGTCTGTCTCCTCGAAGTCCCAGATGCCCGTGCCTTCCAGCTGGCCGCGCGTCTCGGTGACGATGGAGCGGGGCGGCTCGGCGGCGACGGTGGTCACGTCGATAAGCAGCCGGTAGCCGAAGGGGGAGCGCACCAGGAACTCCGCCTGGCCGCCGACGTAGGGAAAGGGCGCGTCCTTGAGGATGGTCACGCGGTCGTAGTCGCGCCACCACTGCGCATAGGTGCGCGGATCGGCCACGTGTTGGTAGACCACCTCTATCGGGGCGCGAATCTGCCAGTGATCGACGAATTTGTACTCGGCCATCTGTCGCTTACCTCTCTCGCATTGATGCCAGTAGGATACGCGCCGGCGCGGCCGTCCGACAGCCCGCT
The DNA here is from genome assembly GCA_019695075.1 of Promineifilum sp. Taxonomy (GTDB): domain Bacteria; phylum Chloroflexota; class Anaerolineae; order Promineifilales; family Promineifilaceae; genus Promineifilum. Next base: position 577 of record JAIBAS010000429.1, read on the forward strand.
TGCTGTCCATTCAGGGGCCAATCGCTGCTCAAATCAGGCCGGCCGCAGGGCGAAATAAGCCACCAGCGACCAGCTGCCCCAGTACCAATGCACGTAGGCCCGACCCAGGTAAAGGCCATCAGCCACCTGCACCATCTCGTCGAGCACGCGGCGGACGCTGACGGCGGCGCGGGGGTTGACCGGCAGATCGTAGTCGAGCCGCAGCACGTCCCGGTCGGGGTCGTCGCGGGCAGGGCCGACGTCGGTGCGGAACGGGAAGGCGCGGTAGGTGGCCGGGCCGTCGTCGCCATAGTGGCGATAGAAGGGCCAGATGATGCGCGCGGGGGCGTAGGAATCGCGGGTGAAGATGTTCTCGCCACGGTTGGCGGCGTGGTCGAAGACCTTGCCCTGCCACGGTAGCCAGCGGGCGAGCAACCCGCCCAGCAGCGGCGTCAGCCCCGGCGCGATGTCGAGGGCGACGAGTTGGCCACGGGTGCGGCCGTCCGGCTGGGGCACGCTGCCGCAGCGAAAGAGGTCGTCCAGAGCGGCCAGCCCGGCCCGGCGGTCGCCGGCCAGGCAGCGTTGCGCCGCTTGCAGGTAAGTCTCGGCCGCCTCCAGGGAGACATCGCCGGCCTGCTTCGTGTCGAACGTCGCGGTCATGAACTGGTCGATCATGGCGTCACCTCTGCTTGCCGGGCTGCGGGCCGCGCCTCCACGGCGGCGGCGATGGCCCGGTAGGCGCGTCGCAGGTAGTCCTCCGTGCGCGCCCAGTCGGCGGGAATGTCGTCGGAATAGCCGCCGGTAATGCGATCGACGGCCTTGGCGGCCAGGGCGCGGTACTCGGCCGAGGCGCGCATGTCCGCCGGTGTGCTGTTGAACAGCGCCGCGTGCAGGCGGGCGAAGGTCGCCACCATCGGCTCGATGTCATCGAGCGCGTCGGGGTCAGAGGCGGCCGGGTTGGCCTTGCGCGCGATGGCCAGTTGGCGGTGGACGATCCAGTAGTCGATCTCGCGGGCGGCCAGCGTCTCGGCGTCGGCGGCGCTGCCCAGCGCCCGGCGCACTTCGCGGTAATAAGGGACGAGTAGGCGGCGGGCCTTGTCGGGGTCGTTGTTTTGCAGCGGGGCAAATACGATGGCCGCGCGACTGGAACGCATGGTGGCGAGCAGCGCCCGCCATCGCGACAGGCCGAACTGCTCGCGGTGGAGCGTGACGAGGACGCGGGCCATTTTCAGCCAGGCGCGGTCGTAGTAGGCGCGCCAGGATTCGGTCTCCAGCCGGGCGATGCGGTCGGGGTCGAATGCGCGAACAGGGGTCATAGGGTCACCTCGTTGGACAGGGGGCCGCGCGGCGCGGCGGCGCGGCGCGACAGCTTGCGCCACAGCACCGCGCCCAGCGTCAGCGTTTCCAGCGTGCTGGTGATGGCGAAGGCGGCCGGGATGGCCAGGACGCCGAATGCGGGCAGCAGGGCGACGATGACGGCGACGCGGCCGATGAGCTGCCCCGTATTGGTCAGCAACGGCGTGCGCGTGTCGCGCAGGGCGATCAGGCCGCGGGTGATGACCTCGGTGGCGATGTAGGCCGGCAGGGCGACGGCGTAGATGACCAGGACGCGGTAGGTCAGGTCGCCGGCGGCGGCGTCGAACGCGCCGCGCTCGAAGAGGATGCGAATGACCAGCCGGCCGAGCAGCAGCAGCCCGGCGACTGCCCCCAATGCCAGACCGACGGCCGCGGCCAGCGACACCACCTGTGTCCGGCGCAACTGCTGCCAGTCGCCCGCCTCGGCATGGGCCGTCAGGCGGGGAAAGGCCGCCTGGCCGACCGCCTGGCCCAGCAGGGCGATGGGCAGGCCGACGAGCAGGAAGGCGTTGTAGAGCGCCGCCAGCCCGGCCACCTGCGGCGCGCGTGTGGCGAAGGAGGTATCGACGATGAAGCCGGAGTAGTTGACGCCGACCGACAGGCCGTTGGGGATGAGCAGGTGCACGACTTCGCGCAGACGGGTGTCGGCCGGGTTGAAGGCCAGCGACAGCTGCCCCTCGCCCCCGCGCAGGCCCGGCGAGAGGATGATGACCTGCAACAGCGCCCCGCCGATCACCCCCAGCGTCGGGCCGAGGATGCCCAGACCGGGGATGAGGCGGCTGGCAATGATGCCGGCAATGAGGGCAACGTTGTGGCTGACGATGGACAGGGCCGTGGGCAGGAAGCGGTTGCGGCTGTTGAGCACGGCCGTGGCCACGCTGCCGACAGCCAGCACCAGCGGCTGAACGAGCATGACGCGCGTCAGCGTCACCGTCAGTTGGCTGGTCGTGGCGTCGAAGCCGGGGGCCAGCAGCGTGCGCACAAAGAAGGGCGTGAACAGGCCGACGATGAGCACGACGAGGGCCATGAAGGCCAGCAGTGCCGTCAGCACCAGACTGACCAGCCGCCAGACGGCCCGCTCGCCGTCGTTCTGCCGCGCGCTCAGCAACACGGGAATCATCGCGCTGGACAGCGCGCCACCGGCGATGAGGCTGAAGAGCGTGTCCGGCAGGCGGAAGGCGGCGTAGTAGGCGTTGGCCTCGGCGCTGATGCCGAACTGGGCGTTGAAGAGCACCTGCCGCACCGCCCCCAGCGCCGCCGAGGTGAAGAACGAGGCCATGAGGATGAAGCTGGCCTCGGCGATGCCGAACTCGCGGTTGAACAGGCCGCGCAGGCCGCCGGCCGGCCGCCGCGGGCGGATGATCTCCGTCCAGCGGCGCAACGCCGCCGGGGCCGAGCGGATGGGTTCGAGTACGTCGGCCGCCAGCGGGAAGCCCATCCACGCGCTCTGGGCCAGGGCGGTGATGCCGCCCAGACGAATGCGGCGCGGGGGTTGCGGCTCGGAGGGCGATCCGGGGAGGGGCGCGGTGATGGTCATAGATAACTCCTAAAGGCCATGACATTGCTCCTATATGGATTCGTCTGATGTTCCACTCCAAATACCCCTTCACGATATATTGAATAAGAGCTTGCCGACAGACCAAACGCTGTTCAATTGCTGTTCAATTGGCCATTGACATTTGGCGGCGGATGGTGACAATTCCTGTGTTGTTATGGGCCTATGGGGGGCCGAGGAGTGGATGGTGGCTGGCCTATCCCTTCATGAGCGGCTGGAACAGGCGCGCCGCCGGCAGTTTGTCGGCCGCGTGGGTGAACGCGACCGCCTGCGCGCGGTCCTGAGCGAACCGGAATTGCCCTTCTTCGTCCTGCACATCTTCGGGCCGGGCGGGCTGGGCAAGACCAGCCTGCTGCGCGAGTACGGCTACATCGCCCGCGAGCTGGGCATTCAGAGCATCCTCCTCGACGGGCGCAACTTCGACGCTTCGCCGGCCGGGTTCCTGGCTATGCTGGGCTACGCCCTCGGCCTGCCGGCGGGCGGCGACCCGGCCGCTGCCCTGGCCGAGCGCGGCGAGCGGCTGCTCCTGCTGGTCGATACCTACGAGCTGCTCAACCCCATCGACAACTGGCTGCGCGAGGAGTTCTTGCCCGGCCTGTCGGGCAACGTCTTCGTCGTCCTGGCCGGGCGACAGCCGCCGGCGGCGGCCTGGCGCACCGACCCCGGCTGGCAGACGATGATGCGCATCTTGCCCCTGCGCAACCTCAGCCCCAGCGAGAGCCGCGACTTCCTGGCGCGCCGTCACGTGCCCACCGAGCAGAGCGACCGCATCCTCGACTTCACCCACGGCCATGCCCTGGCCCTGTCGCTGGTGGCCGACTTCTACGACCAGGGTTCCGACGTCGATTTCCGGCCGGAGGCCGCGCCCGACATCGTCCGCGCGCTGCTGGAGGAGTTTGTGCAGCAAGCGCCCAGCCCGGCCCATCGCGCCGCGCTGGAGGCCTGCGCCATGGTGCGCCTGACCACCGAGACGCTGCTGGCGACGCTGCTCGACCAGAGCGACGCCCACGACCTGTTCGCCTGGCTGCGGGGGCTGTCGTTCATCGAGAGCGAGCCGCGCGGCCTCTTCCCCCACGACCTGGCCCGCGAGGCGCTGGTGGCCGACGTGCGCTGGCGCAACCCCGACTGGTACGCCGAGCTGCACCGCCGCGCCCGCGCCTACTATATGCCCCGCGTCCAGCGCGGCCCCGGCCAGGAGCAGCGCCGCCTGCTGGCCGACTACGTTTATCTCCATCGCGACAACCCCTCCGTCCGCCCCTACTTTCAGTGGCAGGAATCGGGCGAGATGTTCACCGATGGGCTGCGTCCCGGCGACCTGGAGGAGCTATCCGACATCGTTGAGCAGCACGAAGGGCACGAATCGGCCGCCCTGGCCGCCCACTGGATCGCTCGCCAGCCGGAGGGGGTCAGCATCCTGCGCGGGTCGGGTGGGGTGGTCGTCGGCTTTGTCATTCGCGTCAACCTGGAGGCGACGACGCCGGCCGACCGCGCTCTCGACCCGGCCATCGGCGCGGCCTGGGCGGCGCTGATGCGCAAGCCGCTGCGCAGCGGCGAGACGGCGGCCCACTTCCGCTTCTGGATGACGCGCGACGGCTACCAGGGCGTGTCGCCGGAGGAAAATCGGCTCGTCTTCAATATCGTCCAGTACTACCTGACCGCCCCCGGCCTGGCCTACACCTTCCTGCCCTGCGCCGATCCCGACTTCTGGGATATACCCTTCCAGTACGCCGATCTGAATCGCATGCCGGAGGCGGATTTCACCGCCGGCGGCCGGCGCTACGGCGTCTATGGCCACGACTGGCGGGTGACGCCGCCGCTGGCCTGGCTGGAGCTACTGGCCGAGCGGGAGTTGAGCGTCGGCGGCCGGCCGGCGTCGCGCCCGGCCACCGAGCCGATCATCGTCCTCAGCGAGGCCGAGTTCGCCACGGCCGTGCGCGACGCCCTGCGCGATTACACCGACACGGCAGCGCTGCTGGCCAACCCGCTGCTGCGCTCGCGGCTGGTGCTGGGCCAGGCGGGCACGGAGGCCGCCCCGGCGGCGCGCATCGCCGCGCTGCGCAAGCTGCTGCGCGAGACGGCCGAGAGCCTGCAAGACTCGCCCAAGTTGATCAAGTTCCACCGCGCCCTCTACCACACCTACCTGCAACCGGCGGCGACCCAGGAGCAGGCCGCCGAGGTGCTCGATCTCCCGTTCAGCACCTACCGCCGCCACCTGCGCTCCGGCATTGAGGAAGTGACCGGGCGGCTGTGGCTGCGGGAGATCGGCAACCTGGAGGCCTGACCGACCACTCGCTAACTGTAGGCGTTGGCCGGGCGAGCGGTCAGCAGGTAGTAGAACTGGCCGAGGACGAACAGCACCTGCACGCCGACGGCGGCCGGCAGGAGCCACGGCGACGGCAGAGTGATGCCGGCGATGAAGATCTCATAGAGGATGGTCAGACCGGCCAGCAGGTGGGTGATGATGCTGATGATGAGCGCTTCGCGGGCGCGCGACGGCCGGCGCGACGCCACCCAGATGGTCAGCGACAGCCCGATGAGCGCCGAGCCGAGCACCAGCGCATAGACGCGCGTTTCCGGCGTCGGCGGCGGCCAGCCCAGGGCGGTCAGGATGCCGGTCAGATTAAGCTGTAGCAACAGGCCGGCCAGGATGTTGAAAATCCCATCGGCGCGCATGACCCAACGGACGGTGTTCTCACTCATGAGGGACCTCCTGCAAAAATGATTGTGATGTCTCCAACTGAGTGAGAGCATACGCCCGGCCGGCGCTCAATTGACAGGTCAAAAGGTGTTCACACAGTGGTCACTGGCCGGTAGACAGACCTCAGAGGTCTTCTGAGACCTCTGAGGTCTAGCCGGCCACTGGCCACTACTCTTTGTAGCCAAAGAGCCGCAACCACTCCGCCAGATCGTCGTCGTCCTTGTCCTTCTTTGGCTTGGGCGGGGGCGCGGGGGTGGGCGGCGTGGGTTTGCGGGCCGGGCGGACGGGCTTCGTCTCCGGCTCCGGGCCGAAGAGTTCCAGCCACTCGTTGACCTCGTTGGGGCTGAGGCGGGGGTTGGCGTGGGCGTCGGCCGCTGGCGGCGCGGCCGTGGGGAAGGTGCGCTCGTTGACCATCGCCACGGCGAACTGCTCCGACCGCTGCGTGGCCACGCGCCGCCGCTGGGCCGCGCGCAGGATGACGCCGTCGCTGCTGACGACGGTGTATTGGGCCGGGTCGTCGATGCCCTCGATGCGCCGGATGAGCAGGGCGTCGGCCGAGCGGTTGTCGGGCGCAAACAGGGCGCGGACGCCGCCGCCGGACAGGTGCTTGGCCTCGCCGCCCGGCAGCCCCTTGTCGAAGATGACCGTCACCTTGCGGCGCGCATCGGCCGCGGCCCAGCGCTTCAGGAGTTGCACCAGCTTGGCTTCGTCGTCGGGGTCGGCCAGCGACAGGCCGGGCACGCGGGCGATCAGGTTGTGGCCGTCAATGAGGTAGTGCATTGCCGCTCCGGCCGCTCAGCCGATAATCTCCAGCCCGGCGAAGCCGGCCGCCAGTCGTTTGATGCCGATGCCGGGGAAGGCCACGGTCACTTCTTCGTCCGCGCCGTTGATCTTGCTCTCGATGACCGTGCCGACGCCGAACTTGGTATGACGCACCTTCTGGCCGGTCTTGAAGCGCGTCGTGGCGGGGCGCTCGCGGCGCGGCTCCGGGGCGGGGTTGGGCTTGGGTAGGCGGCGGTCGGCGTCCCAGCTGAAGGCGGGGGTGGTCGGCCGTGGCGTGGACGGCGCTGTGCCGCCCGACGGCTGGCTACCGGCCGGCCGGCGCTCGAGGCCGGTTCGCGGGCGCGTGTCGCTCCACGTGCTGGCCCGGTCGATACTCTGCCGGCGGCGTTGGCCCGCCCCGCCGCCCTCCAGCAGTTCCTCCGGGATGTCGTTGAGGAAGCGCGATGGCACGGCCACGGAGCTGTCGCCCCAGGTGGAGCGGCGGAAGACGTGCGACAGATAGAGCCGGTCCTTGGCCCGCGTCATGCCGACGTAGAACAGGCGGCGCTCCTCAGCCAACTCGTCCTCGCTGTCCATCGAGCGGCTGTGGGGCAGCAGCCCCTCTTCCAGCCCGGTGAGGAAGACGATGGGGAATTCCAGCCCCTTGGCGGCATGGAGTGTCAGCAGCGTCGTCGCCTGGGCGGCGTTGTCGAGGTTGTCCGTCTCGGCCACCAGGGCGACCTGTTGCAGGAAGTCGCTCAGGCTGAGCGACTCGTCACTGCCGGCCACGCCGCGCAACTCCATGACATTCTCCCAGCGATCAACGCCCTCGTCGGTGCCGTCGTCGAGGTGGGCCTGATAGCGTGTGTCGCGCAGGATGGCATCGAGCAGGTCGCCCACGGCGACGTGCTCGCTGAGGGCGATCCAGTTAGTCAGTTGCCCGCCGAAGGTGTGCAGGGCGTTGTAGGCCCGACCGGTGAAAGGGTGTTGCAGGTCGCCGTCGCCGGCCAACCGCACCAGCGCTTCGGCCGGTTGCAGCCCCAGCCCGGCTGCCCAGAGATAGAACTGCTGCTGCGTCGCCTGGCCGATGCCGCGCGTGGGCACGTTGAGGACGCGGCCGAGGCTGACGGCGTCGCGTGGGTTGTGGACGACGCGCAAGTAGGCGATGACGTCCTTGACCTCGCGCCGTTGATAGAACTGCGTCGCCCCGACCAGGCGATAGGGCATGCCCGCGCCGATGAACGCTTCTTCCAGCGCGCGGGATTGGGCGTTGGTGCGATACATGACGGCGCAGGCGTTGCCGCTGTAGCCTTGTAGCATCATGTCCTGGATGGTATCGATGACGGCGTTGGCCTCGTCGCTCTCGTTGTAGGCCTCGCGGACGATGAGCTTGGCCCCGCCCTTACGCTCGGTGAAGAGCTTCTTGGGCATGTGGTCGGCGTTGCGGCGAATGACGCCCATAGCCGCGTCGAGGATGACCTGCGTCGAGCGGTAGTTCTGCTCCAGCAGGATCGTCCGTGCCGTGGGATAGTCGCGGTAGAAGTTCTGGACGTTGCGGTAGTCCGCGCCGCGCCACTTATAGATCGACTGGTCGGAGTCGCCCACGGCGAAGATGCTGTTGTCGTCGCCGGCCAGTTGGCGCAGCAGGCGGTATTGCGTCGCGTTGGTGTCCTGGAACTCGTCGACGAGGATGTGGTGGTAGCGATGCTGGTACTTCTGGAGCACGTCCGGCCGCTCGTCGAACAGCAGCACGGTCTGCATCAGCAGATCGTCGAAGTCCATGGCGTTATTGGTCTGCAAGGCCAACTGGTAGTATTCGTAGACGCGCCGGGTGATCTCGCCGATGTAGTTAGTGGCCTGGTAAGTGGCCGGCGTGATGAGGTCGTTCTTGGCCGTGCTGATGCCGTTGAGCATCTTGGCCGGCGGGAACTTCTTGTCGTCCAGCCGTAGCTCGGCCAGGGCGGTCTTGACGACCTGAAGCTGGTCGGCGGTGTCGAAGATGACGAAATCGCGTTGGTAGTGGGTCAGGTTGTCCACTTCGCGGCGCAGCAGGCGGGCGCAGATGGCGTGGAACGTGCCCATGTGGAGGCCCTGCGGCCGGCCGTCCAGCAGTTGCTCAATGCGGTGCTCCATCTCGCGGGCGGCCTTGTTGGTGAAGGTCACGGCCATGATGTGCCACGGCGAGACGCCCATTTCCCGGATGAGGTAGGCGATGCGGTGGGTCAGAACGCGGGTCTTGCCGCTGCCGGGGCCGGCGACCACCAGTAGCGGGCCGGGCGTCGCGCTGACGGCGTCGCGCTGGGCGGGGTTGAGACTGTGCAGCAAATCCATGCCCATATTTTAGTCCTTCCGGTCAACTCTTCCCAATTCCCACCAGGCATGGTTTATACTTGTGGGTATGAGAATTCGTCGCCATTCAACCGTTGGGAGCGCATGACCGCACAAATCCTCTTCGAGATCGCCCTTCTCCTCTTCCTGTTCCTACTCAACGGCGTCTTCGCCATGGCCGAGCTGTCCATCGTTTCCTCGCGGCGCGAGCGGCTGCAATTGCTGGCCGAAACCAATCCCGGCGCGCGCGTGGCCATGGAATTGGCCGCCGAGCCGTCGAACCTGCTCTCGACAGTGCAGGTGGGCATCACCCTGATCGGCATCCTGGCCGGCGCGTTCGGCGGGGCGACGCTGACGGCCGAGCTGACCAATCTCCTCGACGGTCTGCCGGTCGTCGGCCCCTATGCGGGAGCCATCGCCCTGGTGGTCGTCGTCGCGGCGATCACCTTCGGCAGCGTCGTCCTGGGCGAGCTGGCCCCCAAGCAGCTGGCTTTGCGCAACCCCGAACGGCTGGCGGCCACGCTGGCGCGGCCGATGAACGCGCTCTTGCGCTTCACGCGGCCGATCGTGCGCCTGCTGAATGGCTCGACGGCGCTGCTGTTGCGCGTGGTGGGCGTGCGCGATGGCGGCGGCGAGCAGCAGGTCACGCAGCAGGAAATCCAGATGATGATCGACCAGGGGGCCGCCGCCGGCCTGTTCGAGGCCGCCGAGCGCGACATGCTGACCAGCATCTTCAGCTTCGGCGACCGGCAACTGCGCTCGCTGATGACGCCGCGCACTGAGGTCGTCTGGATCGACATCAACGACGACGAGGCAACCATCCGCGACACCGTTCTCCATTCCCACCACTCCCGCTTCCCTTTGTGCGACGGCGCCATCGACCGGGTCGTCGGCGTTGTGCTGGCCCGCGACCTGCTGGAGAAAGCGTGGACGGGGCAGCCGCTCGATCTGCGCGCCCTGGCCCGGCCGCCGCTTGTTCTGCCAGAGACGATGCCGGCCCTGCGCGCGCTGGAGCGCTTCCAGGAGACGGGCATCCAGGCGGCGCTGCTGGTCGATGAGTTCGGCGGCGTCGAAGGGGTGGTGACGATTATCGACCTGATGGCCGCCATTGTCGGCGACATGCCCACGGTCAGCGAGATCGCCGACCCGCCCATCGTCCGGCGCGAGGATGGCTCCTGGCTCGTCGATGGCCAGTTGGACACGGATGAGCTGAAGAGCCTGCTGGCGGTGGCGCAGCTGCCCGACGCGGCCACCTATCAGACGCTGGGCGGCTTCCTGGTGACGCGGCTCGGCCGCCTGCCGCGCGTGGGCGACATCGTTGATTGGGGCGGTTATCGCTTCGAGATCGTGGATATGGATGGCAATCGGGTGGACAAAGTGCTTATTCGGCCGGCCTAGACGGGCCGGCAATTGGCCGGCGGCGTTTGACAGGCCCGGCCGACTTTGCTAGAATCCCCTGCGTTGGCCCCATTCGTCTAGCGGCCCAGGACGTGGCCCTCTCAAGGCCAAAACAGCGGTTCGAGTCCGCTATGGGGCATCAGCAAGACCGCACGCGACCCATATGGCGCGTGCGGTTTTTGTTTGCCGGATTTAGTGCCTGGCACTTTCCTGAGTGCCTGGCACTTTCTGACGCGGGCGAAGAAGGTGCGACGCACTGAAGAAAGGGCGACGCACCGGCAGATAAGGGCGACGCAGCCGCAGGTTCTGCTAGAATAGAAGCCGTGGGTGGTACGAGCCGGTGCCCGACTCGCACGTGGATTGAGATGAACGACGAGAGCCAAATCGATCAGCTTCGCTACCGGCGCATCCTGCGATTCTTCGCCGGGGTCATCGCCGGCATCGTCTGGTGGGACCTGACGCTGAGCCGCGTGCCCGTGGCCCGGCAGCGGGCGCTGGCCGGCCGGCCGCAACGCCTGCGCGCCATCGCCCGCGACTTCCGCGGCCTGGCCATCGAAATGGGCGGGGTGATGATCAAGCTGGGGCAGTTCCTCAGCTCGCGCGTCGACGTGCTGCCCGTGGAGGTGACGCAGGAGCTACAGGGCTTGCAGGACGAAGTGCCGCCGGCCAACAACGCCCAGGTCTTCGCCCTGCTGCGCGAGCAATTGGGCGACCTGGAGCAGCGCTTCGCGCGCATCGAGCCGCAACCGCTGGCCGCGGCCTCGCTGGGTCAGGTCTACCGGGCGCGGCTGCGGACGGCCGAGGGTGTTGCCCCGCAGCAGGTGGTCATCAAGGTGCAGCGGCCGGGCATTGAGCACCTGGTGCGCACCGACCTGGCCGCGCTGCGCGTCGTCGCCCGCTGGGTCATGCGCTACAAGCCCATCCGCAAGCGCGCCAACGTGCCCGCCCTGCTGGAAGAGTTCGCCCACACACTGTGGCAGGAACTCGACTACGTGGCCGAGGCCGACAACGCCGAGCACTTCGCCGACATCCACGCCGATAACGCTCGCATCTACATCCCGCGCGTCTACCGTCAGCATTCCACCGCCCGCGTCGTCGTGCTGGAGGATGTCGAGGCGCTGAAGATCGCCGACACGGCCGCCCTGGCCGCGGCCGGCATCGACTCCAAGGCCGTGGCCGACCTGCTGCTGGAAGCGTACTTCAAGCAGATTTTCGTGGCCGAGTTCTTCCACGCCGATCCCCACCCCGGCAATCTGTTTGTCCGGCCGGGCGCGCCCATCGCTGACGGCGCCGGCGGCCTGGCGCGCCCGTTCCAGCTTATCTTCGTGGACTTCGGCATGGCCGTGCGGCTGCCCAAGGCGATGGGCGAAAACCTGCGCAAGGTGCTCGTTGGCGTAACGCAGCGCGACTCGCGCCAACTGGTAGAGGCCTACCGCGACCTGGGCTTCTTCCTGCCCGAGGCCGACGTTGAGCGCATCATCGAGGCCAACGAGACGATCCTCGACCACATCTACGGCCGCAACCTGCTCGACCTGACCCAGCCCGACCCGGCCGAGATCGAAGCCATCGGCCGCGAGTTCCGCGACCTGCTGTTCGACTTCCCCTTCCAGTTACCGCAGGACTTCATCTACCTCGGCCGCGCCCTGGGCATGATCTCCGGCCTGGTCTCACGGCTCGATCCGCACATCAACCCGTGGCGGCAGATCGAGCGCTATGGCCAGCAGCTATTGCGCAGCCAGAGCTTCCAGCAGTTCCGCGATATCCGCCTGGGCGGTCTGGTGGAGTTGTTGCGCCCCTACCTGGAGACGCCCGCCCGCGTGCAGCGGCTCCTGGAAGAGGCGGAGAAGGGGCGCTTGCGCGTGCAGCTGAAGAGCGACCGCGACGCCGTGCGCCAGCAGGAGCGGCTGGAGAAGCGCATCGGCCAGCTGGCCTGGAGCGTCATCGGCGCGGCGGGTATCCTGTCGGCGACGCTGGTCTACCTGGAGCGCCGCCGCGAAGAGCGGTCGCGGGATTGACAGGCCGTCGCCGACAAAAATCGGGGTTCTACAGTATAGAACCCCGGTTTTCACCGACGCCGGCCCGACGCGCGGCTACTCGGCGACTTCGTCTGGGTTCTCGGCCGGCGCGGCGGCGGCCTCTTTCCTGACCTGCTCGGCCACCAGCAGGGCCTCATACTCCTCGCGGGTGATGTAGCGTCCGCCGGTGATCTCGTGGGAGGTCATCTCGAAGTGGGTGTTCAGGATGACCACGGTCGGCATGGGCCGGAAGCAGCGGTTGTCGACAATGGTCTTGTGCCAGACGTAGTGCGTGCCCTCGTTGAGCAGGTCGTGCTGCTTGTCGGCCCGCAACCGCACCGGCGCGGCGCAGCGGTCGCATTGCACGTAGAAATAGACCCCTTGCGGATCGCTGTTGTCGGTCGGTTTGGCCGGTGGCGCGTCGGCGCCACCGAGTAGTTTCTTCAGGAACCCCATCTCTCCCTCCCATTGCGCGGGCAGACGGCCGCCCACGCGATAGATATAAGCCCTACAACGAAGCCACTGTCAGGGCCAGCACCTGGCGTACGTCGGGCCGGTCGAACTGGGCGTAGAGCGGGTAGAACCCGGCCGTCAGCCGAGCCGCCTCGTTGGCCTGCACGGCCCCGTAGGCGTCTACCTCCTCCGGGCAGCAGTCCATCCTGACCAGTTGCCACAGGGCCACGCTGGCGTCGTTCAGATGGCCCAGATGCTCTTGAATGAGCCGCGTCATCTCAATGATCTGGCTGCCGGCGCCGCCCAGGATGTCCTCAAAGTAGGTCAGCGTGTAGCGCAACTCCTTGAACTGGATGCGTAACTGGTGGAACTGGGCCGGCGTGGCCGTGGGCAGGACGTCGCCATAGGCGCGCACCGCCCCCAGCCGCTGGAAGATGAGCGTGGGCAGCACGTGGCGCACTAGCAGGGGCGCGGCTGTGTCGCTCTGTGGCGGCAGCCCTGCGTTTGGGTTCTCGACAAAGCGGCGGTAGCGTTGAAGCCGCTTATGCACCTTGGGTCGTTTCAGGTAGCGGCGCAGGCGAGCGTTGGCCTTGGCCTGGCGCGCGTCCAGATGGGCGGCCAGCGCGGTCAATGGCGGCGTGGCGCTTTCATTGTAAGCCGCCAGATTCTGCCGGAAGACGACCAGGTCGCGACAGGGGGCCAGGCGGCGCATCAGCCGGCGCAAAGTCAGGCGGTGGGGCGTCAGCACGTCGGGCGCGAAAAAGGGCGCGAAAAGCTTGAACAGCGTGAAGGTGCGGCGGATGGCCTTGCGTGTCTCATGGACGGCCAACACGTCGGCGCTCGATTGCAGAGCGGGCAGATGGTCGAGCACCGTGGCCAGCTCCTCGGCCATCATCAGGCGCGCGGCGGTGGTAATGGGCAGGTCGGGCGTGATGGGCGTGTGGTTTGGGTTTGGGCTTGAGCTTGGGGCGCTGGTCATGGGACTATTGTAGCAGGAGAGGCTGAGAGGGCCAGACCTCGGAGGTCTCGGCAGACCAGACCTCAGAGGTCTTCTGAGACCCCTGAGGTCTCGAGCTTTCGGGGCGCGCGTTTGCCGGGCGGGAAGGGCGGCCGTATAATCCGCCTGACCTCGACCCGCAAAGGGCCGAGCCGACAGGAGTGAACTGTGGCCATCGCAAACCAACAGACCGATGCCCAACGCCGCGAAGAACAGCGGGTCGCGCTGGAGAAAATCCGCGCGGGATTGGCGACGCGGGTGCGTATCCTCGTCGCCCCGGACGCCTGCCCGGTGTGCCGCGCCTGTGAGGGCGCGTATGAGTTCGGGGACGTGCCGGAGTTGCCGCTGGAGGGCTGTTCCCGCCCCGGCGGCTGCAACGCCGTCTACGCGCCGGTTCTGGACCTCTACGGCCCCTAGCCCCCTCTAATCCCTGTCGTCGAGGATATCCTCGACCTCATCGGGATCGGCGTCGTTGGTCTCCCACGGGTCGTGGTGTTCGCGGGGCCGCCAGGCGCGATCCGCTTCCAGCAGCGCGTCGTCGCCGGCCTGCTCCAGGCCCAGGTTGTAGACGATGTCGGCCAGGTCGTCGGCGCTCAGTTCGACGCCTTCCCGCTCGACCTCCTCTAGCTGCGTCTCCAATACATCGCGTTCGACGAGCTTCTCATTGATCCGCCGGCGCAGGTCGGCGGCCAGTTCGGCGATGAGGTCGCGTCCCTCGGCCGCAGCCCGTTCGGCGCGACGCAAGAGCCGGGCGCTGTCGTGGCGCTCCAGCGTGGCCAACTCGGCAGCGATCTCGGCCAGGCGGCGGCGGCAGTGATCGACCTCGCGCTGCAAGACCGCGGCCAGGGCCTCGTCCGTCTGCGGCCCACGCGGCGCTGCGTCCGGCTCCTCGGCCAAACGCTGTAGCGCGGCCAGATCGCCGGCGGCGTAGGCGGCGTTGATGGCCATCATGAGGTCAGTGCGGTAGGCGCGGGTGGCCTCGTCCTCGGCCAGGTCGGGGTGGAAGCGGCGGGCCAGTTGGCGATAGAGTTGCTTCAGGGCCGCCTGTTGCTCGGCCGCCAGGGCCGGGCGCGGCGCTTCGGCCGTCTGACGATAGCGGTAGTTGCCCGACGCGGCCGCCTCTTCGCCGCGAAAGCGCCAGCCCCGCTCGCTCCGGGCCGCGTCGCTGGGCGCGTCCTCCCAATCGAGGGCGTCCTGATAGTGGCGCAGGGCGGCACGCAGCTCGTCGATCTCCTCTTGCAGCGCGTCCAGCCGCCGGCTGAGCGATTCCAGCCGGGCGCGCAGGCGGTACTCGAACGCGCTAATGGCCGCCAGGTGGTCGGCTAATTGCGTCTCGGCGTCGATGAGCTGCGGGCGCAGTTCGGCCAGCAGCGCTTCCAGCACGGCGATGCGCTCGCGCCAGTTGGGGCCGGATTGAATGACTTCGCTGTCCATGTGGGTCGTTGTCCTTGGCGACCGCGGTCGGCGGCCCAGTCCATCATAGCATAGAAAACGGATCATATCTCGTGGCGCGATTCTCCGAATCGCGTCGCGCCACGCAAGGAGGCGATTCGGAGAATCGCGCCACATGGGCGCTTGACAGCGCTCATGTGTGGCGCTAGAGTGCAGAGTGGCGCGGAGGCGCTGCCCATGATTCGCACAGAGAACCTCACCAAATCCTTCGGCGATCACCTGGCCGTTGACCGG
>JAIBAS010000572.1 GCA_019695075.1 Promineifilum sp.
CGACGATGGCCTTGTCGCCGACGACGCCGGCCGGCGGCTGCTGATATGGTGGCGCGGCCGGTGGCGCATAGCCGGACAAGGTCGCCGGGCGGGGCGCGGCGCGCCGTCGCAGTAGGAGCAACGCCAGCAACCCGCCGCCAACGATGAGCGCCACGCCGCCGAGAATGGGCAACAGCGGCAACGACCCGGCCCCACCGCGCTCGGTCAGCACGGCCTGCATGGTCACCGGCGAATTGACCCAGCGCACCGTGTCGCCGCTGATGATTTCACCGTTGCTGGAGAGGATTTCACCGCCGACGACGGTCAGGGTGCTGGCGGCGGCGTCCAGCGGCGGCGTGGCGGTGAAGGTGAGTTGGCGCTCGCCGTCCACCTCGGTGACGCTCACGCTCATATCGCTGAAGCTGATGCTGCGCAGGATGTCGTAGCCCTGGCCGCTGGCCTCGATGTCGTAGGTCAGCGCGCCATCGGCGTCCGAGCGCTCCCAGCGCATGTCGCCGCCGCCGCTTTCTATCTGCTGCGCGATCGCGCCAAGCTCCTGGTCGAGCTGGTCGCCCAGCAGGGGAGCTATTTCGGCGGGGAAAGCGAGCGAGGCGGTGGTGTCCCACGCTTCGTCAGCGCGGAAGGTGATGGTCTGGTCGATGGTGCCGGAACAGGCGGCCAGGAATGCCGTGAGAACGGCGAGCACGAGAAGCGGCAGATAATATCGTCGGGCCACGATAGACACCTCCTGGTGGATTTGCAGCCAGGCCCTCGATCGACGCCCATGACGGGCGCACACTAAACTCCTATAAACGCATTGTAGCCACTCGCGCCAAAAAAGCCACAACATCGGCGTGAAAATGGCAGCCCACGGCCAATAGCCCGACGCAGACGTTTCCTCTCTGAGAAACCTATTGCCAAGCCCAGCGAAGTATGTTATAGTACCAATTACTTGGTTTTCCAAGAGAAGTACCACAACTACATACATATTGGGAAACGGCGTAATGTCGCCTCGCTACAGCATTCGGCCAGTCCGTTGGGTAGGGGGTCGATACTAGGCGAGTTATCGTCGCGCCTTTCCCGACCGGGAAGCATGGAGAAAGCCGATGAAGACAGCAGTATCGTCTTGCGGCAGCATCGTGGCAGCATCACCGGGTGCGCCTGTTCAGGCCATTTGCCCCAAGTGTGGGGGCGTGGTCATTTTGCGTGTGCGGCGTCTCATGGCCAATAGTGGCAACAGCTACTACTGGCGTCATGTCGATGACGACCACCCCTGCGAACGCCAGAAGCCGTTTATGCACTTTCACGGGAACTGACATGCAGCGATGGGTCTTGCCGGTGCCCGGGGCCGTGAAAGAATGGCAAAGAGTGCGTGACAAGGCCGTAATTTCAACAATCGAATAGTCCCGCCGCTGGCCGTTCGGTGTTAGAATGGGCTGATAGATTCGTGAGCGCCCTGTTGCTCGACACCGATTGGAGACGTAATAGCCATGAATCCAGGCCAGGCAATCCTGTTCACCGCGATCGGCGGTCTAATCGCCCTGCTCGTGGCGGGCATTGTAGCGGCCGTCATCGCTTCGGCCCTGCGGCGTTCTACGCAGCGCCAGCTTGACAGCCAGCTCAAGGCCCAGAAGGACCTCTACGAAGAGCAGGTCCGTACCCTGAAGATCTCTTTGCAGGAACAGCAGGAGCAGCAGCGGGATGCATTGACGACGTTGCTGAGCCAGCGTCCGCCCGAAGCGCCGGTGATCGTGCCCGCCGCGCCCGTCGTCAGCGAGAACGGCCCCGGCCCGGACGTGATCGCCCTGCGCGAGCGGCTGGCAGCAGACAAGAACGCCCGCGGCGCGAACCTGCGCAAGGCTGTCCTGCGCGGCTTCGATCTCTCCGGCGCGGACCTGCGCGACGCCAACCTGAAGGGGGCCAACTTGCAGGAGGCCGACCTCAGCGGGGCAGACCTGCGCGGGGCCACGCTGGCCGGAGCCGACCTCAAGCGCGCCGCTCTCGTTGGCGCGAACCTGGCCGGGGCCGACCTGACCGGCGCGGACCTCAACCACGCCGCGCTGAACGGGGCCGACCTGACCGGCGCGGACCTCAACCAGGCCGACCTGGCGGGCATGATCCTCGACGAGGCCACCCACATTGACCAGAAGTGGCGCACCGCCTGGGAGATCGTCAACCACGGTGCGGCCGGTCGCGACCTGAGCCGGGCTGACTTGCGCGACGCCGACCTGTGGGGCGCGGACTTGCGCGCCGCCCGCCTGTGGGAAACCGACCTCTCCGCCGCCCGCCTGACCCGCGCCGATCTGCGCCGCGCCCGCCTGGCCAAGGCCCGCATCGACGACCAAACCCAACTCGACCCCAAGTGGCGTCTGACGTGGGAGATCGTCAACCGTGGCGCGGCCGGCCGCGACCTGCGCGAGATCGACCTGTCCGAGGCCGACCTCGGCCGCGCCGACCTCAGCCGGGCCAGTCTGACCAAGGCCAACCTCTCCCGCGCCGACCTGACCAACGCCGACCTGAGCGGGGCCAATCTCAGTGGCGCGAACCTCAGCCGCACCACGCTCGTGGCTGCCGATGCTCGCGAGGCCAATCTCAGCGGCGTCAATCTCAACGGCGCCGACCTCAGCAAGGCCGACTTCAGCCGGGCCAAGATGAGCTGGGCCGACCTGCGCAACACGGTTGTCACCGAGTTGACGCAGATCGACCCCAAGTGGCGGCTGGTGTGGGAGATCGTCAATCAGGGAGCGATGCAGCGCGACCTGAGCCGGGCCGACCTGGCCGGGGCGAACCTGCGCGAGGCCAACCTCAACGGCGCTGACCTGCGCGCGGCCAAGCTCTGGCTAGCCGACCTGGGCGGCGCTGACCTGCGGCGCGCCAATTTGCGCCACACCGACCTGCGCGAGTCGAACCTCGTCGGCGCCGACCTGCGCGAGACGAATTTGCAGGACACGAACCTGACCGGGGCGCGCTACGACAGCCAGACGCGCTGGCCGGCCGGCTTCGATCCATTGTCATCCGGGGCACTGGCCCGCTCCACTGCTGCCCGCCCGGAAACCCTGCGCGAGCCGATCCTCTAGCCGGGCCGGCCCGCGCCCAGCGCGGCGACTTCAGAAGGAGTACAACATGTGCGGCCGATTTGCCCTGGCCGCCACCGGTGAAGAGGTGGCGGCCCATTATGAGTTGGCGGAAGTCCCGTTCATCGCCCCCCGCTACAACATCGCCCCCACGCAGCCCGTCGCCGCTGTCCGGCTGAGCCGGAACGGCGCGCGGGAGCTAACCCACTTCCAATGGGGCCTCATTCCGTCGTGGTCGAAAGACCCGGCGATGGGGAGCAAGCTGATCAACGCCCGCGCCGAGACGGCGGCCGACAAGCCCGCCTTCCGCGCCGCTTTCAAGCGCCGCCGCTGCCTGATCCCGGCGACGGGCTTCTACGAGTGGCAGCAGCTTGGCAAGGGCAAGCAGCCGATGTACATCCGCGCGGCGGGTAGCGGCCTGCTGTCGCTGGCCGGTCTGTGGGAGGTCTGGCACGCGCCCGATGGCGGCGAGCTGGAGACGTGTACCATCCTGACGACGCTGCCCAACACGCTCATGGAACCGATCCACAACCGCATGCCGGTCATTCTGGAGCCGGACGACTACAGCATGTGGCTCGACCCGACTACCGAGGCGGATCAGCTCAACCACCTGCTGCGGCCGTTCGCGCCGGAAGGGCTGTCGGCCTACCCGGTCAGCACGGCCGTCAACCGCGTGCAGAACGATAGCGAGGTGTGCATCGCCCCCCTGGCGCAGGCGTAAGTTCAGTGCCTGGCACTTTCTGAAGTGCCTGGCACTTTCTTGAGGGCCTTGAAGAAGGTGCGACGCACTCAGGAAAGTGCGACGCACCGCATGGACGCCAAATGAAAAGAGCACCTCAGCAGGTGCTCTTTTTGTGTATGAATGCTGGGGTCGCGGCCGCCGTTAGCCGATCTTCTCCAGCCGCCAGTCGTCGAGGAACCAGCCGTTGTTGGCCGTCTCGAAGCGGTTGCGGAAGGCGGCGCCCAGACGAACGGGGCCGGCCTGGCTGACGGTGAACTCGTAGACGCGGGTGTTCTTCTGCCCGACGGTGACCGGCTCGAACCACGTGCCGCCATCATTGTGGATGATGCGCGCTTCGCCGGCCAGCGGGTGGGTGTTGAAAACGCGCCCGCCGCCGCGGTTGTAGTCGGCGACGATGTCGGGGAAGAAGTTGATCGTCATCCGGTAGCGGCCGGGCTGCAGGTAGACATCCTGGAACATGCTGAAGGCCGTCGGCGCGCCGCCCTTGAAGGCCTTAACCGTATGCGTGCCGTTGAAGACAAACCACGCCCACTCCTCTTCGGGCAGTTGGTTCGTGCCGACGACGCGCACTTCCGGGCGGTTGAAGTTGCCGCCGGGACCGCCTTCCAACGTGTTCGGCCCCTCGTCGGTGGCCAGCAACCAGCCTTCGGGAACCTGTAGCTCGTTATAGAGGTAGAAGTACCAGTCGCCCTCGAAGTTGCCGTTGACGAAAAGGTTGCCGCCGGTGGGCGCGGCCGACTGGCCGGGCGTGGCCGCGGGACGGGGGGTGGCTGTGGCCTGCGGCCGGTTCAGCGTCGCGCCGGGGATGAACAACGTCGATCCCAGGGGGATGTGCCGCGGGTCGGCCAGTTCGTTGGCGTCGATGATATCGGCCATCAGGATGTTGTAGGTCATCGAGATGCTGAAGAGCGTATCGCCTGGCTCAACGGTGTGGATGACGCCGCCATCGGTGGCCACGGCGCTGGCCGGGATGGTGTAGGTGCGCGGGGTGGCGGCGGGCCGCGGCGTGGGCGTGGGCGTCGGCGCGCCCAGCGGGCCACTGACGCCGGGGATGATCAGCGGGTAGCCGAGCATGATCGCCCGGATGTTGGGCAGGTTGTTGGCAGCGGCGATGTCCTCCATGGATACGCCGTACTCTTTCGAGATCGACCAAAGCGTGTCGCCCGGTTGGACGACGTGGATGGTGTCGGCCCGCGCGACTTGCGCGGCCAACAGCAAGAGGGGTAACAGTAGCAGAATGGACAGTGCTCGTTTCATTGTCATTGTTGTGTTCCAGTGAGTGTGATCGCAAACGGGCGGATTTTGGCACAAGAGGCGCATTAAGGCAAGTCCACCGGGCAAGTTCTCAGCGGCGGGAAGATCGCCGGGTGGAAAGACCTCAGAGGTCTCAGAAGACCTCTGAGGTCAGACCTCTGAGGTCGGGCGTGCGTTTTTTGTACCTGCGCGCCCCAATGCAGTAAGATTCCCGGCGATGATGACGCCGACAGTCAGCCCCGAAGTACGACAGCCGGGCAAGCGCCCGTTTGGCGTTTACGCCATCATGGTGCTGCTGTTGTTGACTATTTTGGCGGCTGTGCTCGACTTCCTCCGGCTGCGCTCCAGCCTGACCAGCCCGTTGCTGTTACAGATTGCTGAGGCCCTGAGCGAGAGCGCCAGCTTGTCGAACTTGCCGGCGCTGCTGATCGACAACGCCAACCTACTGGCGCTGCTGGATGTCGCCATCATCCTGCTGATCCTCATCACCACGATCGGTCTGTGGTTCCGCGCCCGCTCGGCGTGGGTCATGGCCATGCTGCTCATCGGCGTGGGGCTGGGCTACAACATCTGGAAGTATCTGGAGGGCGCGCCGCTCTACCTGAGCATGTTGATCCACGTCGTGGCCGTCTTCTACCTCAACGAGCGCAGCGTCCGCCAGGTGTTCGAGCGCCGGCCGGCGAACACTGTGCCGCCCCCAACGATGTGGCCATGAGCGATCTAGACCTGCTGCGCCAGTATGAACCCATTGTCCGCATGACACAGGGGGAGCTATTCCTCCCGCGCGCCGTCGATAGCTACGTCGGCGCGTCGAGTCTGTGGGAGCTGACGGCCGAGAAGCAGCCCGTCGAACTGGCGCCGGAGGGCGAATTGACACTGGATCAGCTGGCGACCTACGATACGCTGCCACCCGGTTCCCTCTACTACCTGCGCTTCGTGCGCGAGCCACTGTCGCCGCTGGAGTACCAGCGCTGGTTGGCCCGACCCGACCGGCCCGTCTTCAAGGCTCCTGGCCGGCTGGCCCGCGTGCCCCTCATCTCCCGCATCGGCGACGCCTTCTTCAACCTGTCGCTGCTCGTTCGCGGCACGTTGCCCGGCGGCACGTCGGCCGCGGCCGAGATCAAGACGCGCGCGCTGAGCCAGGAAGACGACCGCGCCGTCTACTATGGCCGAGTCGTGCGCGCCGGCGGCTGGATCGTCCTCCACTACCTCTACTTCTACACGATGAACAATTGGCGCTCCGGCTTCTATGGCGTCAACGACCACGAGGCCGACTGGGAGCAGGCGTTCATCTACCTCTACGAGCAGGACGGGGTCACGCGGCCGATGTGGGTCGCCTATGCCGCCCACGACATGCGCGGCGACGAGTTGCGCCGCCGGTGGGACGACCCGCTGCTGGTGAGAGAGGGCGATCACCCGGTCATCTTCGCCGGCGCGGGTTCCCACGGCAGCTACTTCGAGGCCGGCGAGTACATGATGGCCATCGAGCCGGCTTTTCTGACGCCGGTGAAGCATGCCCTGAACGCAGCGCGCAAGTTTTGGACAGAGACGCTGCGCCAGGGCGACCCGGCCGCCGCCGCCCAGCGCATCGAGCAACTCATCAGCGTGCCTTTCGTCGACTACGCCCGCGGCGATGGCGTCAGCATTGGCCCCGGCCAACCACGGACGTGGTCGCCCGTGCTCATCGACGACAACACCGCCTGGGTGGCCCACTACCGCGGCCTGTGGGGGCTGGACACACAGGATCGCTTCGGCGGTGAGCGCGCGCCCTCCGGCCCGAAGTTCAACCGCGACGGCAGCGTGCGCATGTCGTGGTATGACCCGCTCGGCTGGGCGGGCGTGGACAAGCTCTTTCCCATCGGCCGGCTGGCGGAGGAGGTGCGCACGCGCATCGACGAAGTCACGGCCGACCTGAGACAGGTGCGCGACCGGATCGAGACGGAGCGGGCTTTGCTGCGCGATATAGCTCTCGACGTGGAGGCGCTGAAAGCGACGGCGTACTTCAGCAGCCTGCGCGAGGATCGGACGCGCGAGTTGACCGTCCGGCAGGCTGACTTTCAGGCGTTGGTGCGGCGCGAGTCGGAGCTGGCCGAGACGCGCCTGGCTCTGATCGACTACTGGGGCCGCGTCCAAACGAGCGACTACGGCCCGCCCGACGCCCACCTGCGGCAGCCCCATCATCCCGCGCCGCCGGTGGAGCAGCACCGGGCTATCGAGGTTTGGGCGGCCGTCAGTGGCGCGCTGGCGCTGATGACCTTTGGCTATCTGCTGGTGACCACGCCGAGGCACTGGGTCGCCTGGGCGCTGGCGGTGGCCGCGGCCTTTGGGGCCATCGACGCCCTGGCCCGCGCCCGCGTGGCCCGCTTCCTGCTGTCGGTCATCATCGCGCTGGCCGTCGTCTGTACCATCATCCTGTTCATCGAATTCTGGCAGTGGATCATCATCGGCGGCCTGATTGTCATCGTTCTCTACATGATCCGCGATAACCTGCGCGAACTGAGAGCGTAGGGCGCGGGGCGGGCGGCGCTGGGGCCACTGGGGCGCGGGCCATCGCGCAGGTTGCTCAACGCCGTCTCGATGAGCGCGCGCGTCAGGGCTTCGTCCGGTGGCGCGTCGCCGGCGCGGGCGGTGTGGCTGATGCCGATGATGACGTGGTTCTGGCGTACCTTGACCAGGTGGGTCACCAGGTCGCCGCTGACGGCGTTGGCGGTGGTCAGCGCCGCGGCGAAACCCTCCTCACCGCCGACGGGCGGTTCCAACGGGGCGAAGCTGGCCGCCGTGGCCGCGTCGCCGGAGCCGATGGTGAAATCGCCACAGGTGTCGGCCGCCACGCGCATATCGGCCAGGGCGGCGGCGGCGTCTTCGGCTGTCGGGTAAATGACGTACTCGATAGCCACGCTGGGCAGCCCGTCGAGGTGGCGATAGCCGACAGTGGCGATGCCGATGCTGCGCGCGGGCAGGTCGCGGCAGGCAAAGCGGTAGGTTTCGCCCGGCCGCGGCGCGCGCGTCTCGAAGTCAGGCTGGGGACTCATGGCCCAGCCGGAGGGCACGGCATCCTCGCGCGGCAGACGCAGGACGTAATCGGCGCCGGTGCGCGTGGCGGCGGGCGTGGCCTGTTCGGCCGGGGTGGGGGAGGGAGCCGGTGGAAGCGTTTCCACGGGCGCGGACGTGGCCGTAGTAATTGCGGTGGGCAGCGGGGCAGCGATGGGCGCGGTCGTGGCGATGGCCGGCGGTGAGTCGCTCGTGCCGCAGCCCACCGTCAGCAGCGCCAGCGTCAGCACAAGCAGCAGTAGAACAAACCGGTTCATGAGGCGTCTCTCCAACTGTCGTTTTGGGTGGGCAGAGTATAGGGGTATGCCCGGCGGCAATCAACGGCAATTCCACTTGCTTACTTGTCCCCACAGCCAGCTTGCATTACCATTTGTTACAGATTCGCGTCATTCTTGTAACTGACCAAAGTGCCCCTTGACAAAGATGACGCAATGCGTTATATTATCCTTGACTATGACGCAATGCGTTACATGCAAATATAGTGCTCAACGGCACAATGAGGTAAGCTAGAATGACCGAACATGTTGAAGTGACGAATGTGAAGACTCTGACCGACAAGGTAGTGGAATTGGGACGTGAGACCCTGTACATGAGCCTTGGCGTCGTCGATGTCGTCCAGGAGAACGTCCAGGAGCTGGTGAAGCGCGGGAAGGACTATCGCCACACGCTGGTGGAGCGGGGCGAGAAGATGGCCAAGGAGAACCGCGGCCGGGTCGAGGATCTGGTGGAGATGCCCCAGACCGTGGCCAAGGACACCGTCAAGAAGGCCAACGAGGCGTTTGATAAGTACAGCGAGCAGGTGCTCACCCGTGTCCACGTCCCGACCGTCGAGCAGATCGAGACCATGACCAAGAAGGTCGGCTCGGTCGAGCGCAAGCTGGACAAGGTAATCAAGGAAAACGCGGCCGCGCAGCAGATCTAATCATTGCCGCCCGCTGTCCAGTCCTCTGCCGGACAGCCATCCTCCTCTTAGTTCCCGCAAAGCCCGGCGCGTGATGCGCTGGGCTTTGCTGCTTGAAAGGGGAATGATGTATGTTGGACGGGAACCGATCGGGGCGATCCGCAAAGACACGTATCCTGGTGGTCGATGACGACGGGCCGGAGCGTGAGGGCATGTGCCTGGCGCTGGAGGCCGCGGGCTTTCGGGCCGATTGCGTGGTCTCGGCCGAGGAGGGGCGGCGGCACGTGGGGCGCTTCGGCTCGCCCGACCTGCTGCTGCTGGCCGTCCGCGCCCGGAGTCACACCGTCGAGGTGGCCCTCTGCCGCGACATCCACGCCTCTGGCGACGTGCCGCTGATCGCCCTCACCAGCGAGGCGCTCTACAGCGAAGCCACCCTGATGGAAGCCTGTTTCGACGATTTCATCATCCGGCCGGCCGAACCGGGCGAGATCGTCATGCGCGTGCGGCGCTGTCTGCGGCGTTGGTCAGCGCCGGGCGAGGGGGGCGAGGACGCGACCGCCCGCCGCAGCGACGGGCAGGCGGTGGCGATCGGCAGCCATACGGTGAGGCTGACCGACCGCGAGGCCGACCTGTTGCGGTTGCTGATGCGCTACCCCGACCGGGCGCTCGGCCGCGAGTATCTGCTCCAGCAGGTTTGGCCCGACGAGCCGGTCAACGACGGCACACTGCGCGTCACCGTCCACCGGCTGCGACGCAAGCTGGAGCAAGCATTGGGCGACCGCGTGTCGATCCTCTCGGTGCGTGGACGCGGCTACCTGTTCGCGCCCCATGCGCCGGCGGCCGTCGCCGCTGGGGCTACCCCGGAGCGCGCAGTTGCCTGATTGACGCCCCTGCCGTACCATTTGAGTCAACGCTTACTCCTCACCCACGACCGGGAGCCGCAGACGTATGACCCAATGGCTGAACAGGCAGGACATCTACGAGGGCAAGATCATCCGCGTCAGCCGCGCCGAGACGCTGCTGGCCGGCCAGACGCAACGCTTCGACATCGTTAGCCACTACGGCGGCGCGGCCGTCGTGCCCCTGCGCGGCGACCGCGTGCTGTTAGTGCGCCAGCGGCGGCCGGTGGTCGATGAGTCGCTGCTGGAGATTCCCGCCGGCAAGCTGGAGAGCGCCGACGACGACCCCGCCGCCCGCGCCCAGGCCGAACTGGGCGAGGAGGTCGGCTACCACGCCGGGCGGCTCATCCCCGTGGCCAACTTCTACGTCTCCCCCGGCTACTGCACCGAGCGCATCGCCGTCTTCCTGGGGCTAGACCTGGAGCCGACCGAGGCCAGGCCGGAGGACACCGAGGACATCGAAGTCGTTGAGATGCCTCTGGACGAAGCCCGGCGGATGCTCGACGCAGGGCGCTTCCGCGACGGCAAGACCATCATCGGCCTGCGCGAGTTGCTGGCCTATCTGGCGCGAGAGGGCGAGCAGTGACCGACACGCCCATGCCGGTCGCGTCGCCGGCCCGCCGCGTACCGACCGAGTTCGACTGGATCATCTACGCCGACGCCACCTTCGCCGGGCTGGCGCTGTTGTTGCCCATCCCCTTCGTCGATGGCCTGATCGAAGCCTACTTCCGCCGGCGCATGCCCGGCGACATCGCCCGGCGGCGCGGGCGCGCTCTGCCATTGCCATCCATCCGCGCCGTCAACCGCCAGCGGCAGACGCTCTTTCCCGGCTGCCTGCTGTGGCCGGTGCAGGCGATCATCTACCTCATCCGCAACATCTGGCGGACGGTGCTCTACATCCTGACCATCTACGACACCAGCGAGAAGCTGAGCTACTACTGGCATCGCGCCTTCCTGCTCGACTACGCCATCGGCCGTGGCGACCTGGACCATCCCGCCCGCGCGGAGTTGGCCGCGGCGGCGCTGCACCGTGTCCTGGAGACGACGCAGACAAGCCCGCTGCTCAACCTGGCCCAGGAGATCGTCGCCCAGGCGCGGCAACGGCTGGGCGCGCTGGCGCGGGCCATCTTCGGCTGGCTGCGGCGACAGAAGTCGGCCGAGACGGGACAGGCGGCGACCACGATCGCCGCCCATTGGGGCGAGTTTCACGATTACCTGATCGCCCTGGCCGACCGCTACGACGCGACCCTGGCCGAACTGGAACGGCAGCAGGTCGCCGCCAAGGCGGCGGCAACCACCACGCCCTCATCACAATAGGCCCCGCCATGTCCCTGAACCCCTCGTCGGGCGAGCCGACAGCCGTCCTGGAGCGCGCGTTTCGCGTCCGCCACTATGAGTGCGACGCCTACGGCCACGTTAACCACGCCAACTACCTGCGCTACATGCAGGAGGCCGCCTTTGATGCCTCGGCCGCCGTCGGCTACGACGTGGCCCGTTATGAGGCCGACGGGCTGCAATGGCTGGTGCGCGAGACGGACATCACTTATCTACGCCCGCTTGTCTATGGCGACACGGTCATCGTGCGGACGTGGGTGGCCGACTTCCGCCGCGTGCGCTCGCGGCGCGCCTACGCCCTGCGGCTGGCCGGCAGCGATGAGCCGGTGGCCACGGCCTCGACCGAGTGGGTGCTGCTGGATAGCGCCACGCTGCGTCCGGCCACCATCCCGCCGGAGATGGTCGCCGCCTTCCACCACCCCGGCGTGGCCGCCGGCGAGCGGCGCGAGCCATTCCCCGCCGCGCCACCCGAACCGCCAGGCACCTTCCGCATGCGTCGCCGCGTGGAATGGCGCGACATTGACCCGGCCGGGCACGTCAACAACGCCAACTACCTGGCCTACATCGAGGAATGCAACGTCGGCGTGGCCGTGGCCCACGGCTGGCCGATGGCGCGGATGATGGCCGCGAGCCTGGGCATCGTCGCCCGGCGCTATCGCATCGAGTACCGGCAGCCGGCGCTGATGGACGACGAGCTGGAGGTGACGACCTACATCTCCGACGTGAAGCGCGCCACGGCCGTGCGCCACAACACCATCCGGCGCGTGGCCGACAGCGCGTTGCTGGCTCGCGCCCACGCCCTGTGGGTGTTCATCGACCTGGCCACCGGGCGGCCGCGGCGCATCCCGCCCGACTTCATGGATGCCTTCCGGCCCAACGTAGCCGAGTAAGAGAAGAGGTTAACGCCAGGACGCCAGGACGCGAAGGCGCGAAGGACGCCAAGTATCTTCCCTTGCGCCCTTTGTGCCTTCGCGCCTTTGCGTTAGGTTCTCTTACTTCCGCCGGCTGCGGGCGAAGACCTTCCAGATTTCGACGACGACGATGACCAACAGCGCCAGCCCGAAGCACAGCGCCAGGTCGCGGGCCGACAGCGCCGTCGTGCGGAAGATGCGCTGCGCCGGCCCCCAGTAGATCAGCACCAGTTGCAGGGCCACGGTGATGACGATGGCTCCCAGCATGGGCTTGTTGCTCAGCAGGCCGATGCTGAAGAGCGACTCTTCCTCGGAGCGCACCTCCAGGGCCATGGCTAGTTGGGCGAAGACGAGCGTGGCGAAGAGCGCCGTCTGCCAACCCTCGTCGCCGCTGCTCCACAGCCCGTAGGACGAACCGATGGCGATGATGCTCAGCACAACGCCGAAGATGCCGATGAACTGGAGCATGCCCCGGCCGAAGACGCTCTCCGTGGCCGAATAGGGCGGGCGCTGCATGACGTTCTTTTCCGGCGGCTCGATGCTCAGCGCCAGCGCGGGCAGGCCGTCGGTGACCAGGTTCATCCACAGGATTTGTAGCGGCAGCAGGGGCAGGGGCATGCCCAACAGCGGTCCGATGAGCATCACGGCGATCTCGCTGACGTTGCAGGTCAGCAGGTACTTGATGAAGCGCCGGATGTTGTCGTAGATGATGCGCCCCTCTTCGACGGCGGCGACGATGGTGGCGAAGTTATCGTCGAGCAGCACCATCTCGGCCGCGCCCTTGGCCACGTCGGTGCCGGTGATGCCCATGGCCACGCCGATGTCAGCCTTCTTCAGGGCCGGGGCATCGTTGACGCCGTCGCCGGTCATCGAGACGATGTTGTCCTGATTCTGATAGATGTCGATCAGCTTGAGCTTGTGCTCCGGCGAGACGCGGGCGAAGACGCTGACCTCTTTGGCCCGTTGCTGTAACTCGTCGGGCGAGAGGCGGTCGAGTTCCTGGCCGGTCAGAAAGAGGTCGTTGTCGGTGATGCCGATTTGCTTGGCGATGTGGCGAGCGGTCAGGGGGTGGTCGCCGGTGATCATGACCGGGCGGATGCCGGCGGCGCGGCACTCGGCCACGGCGTCGCGCACCTCCGGCCGCGGCGGGTCGATCATGCCGACCATGCCCACGAGCGTCAGGTCGCGCTCCATCGCCTCCTCAGTGGTCTCCTTTGGCTCGTGCGTCCACGGTCGCAGGGCCACGCCCAGGACGCGCATGCCCTTGGCCGCCAACTCATCGTGCGAGGCCATGATGCGCTGCCGCCATTCGTCCGTGAACGGCTCCAGTTGCCCCTCGACCCACACGTGGGTGCTGAGGGGCAGCAGGCCGTCAATGGCCCCCTTCGTCCAGGCGACGTAGGGCGGCGTCGATTCAAAGGGGATGTCGCGCGCTTCCCATGAGGATTGCAGCGCGGGCGACATGCCCTCGGTCGATCGGGGTAGGCGGTGGAGCGTCGTCATGCGCTTGCGGGCCGAGTCGAAAGGTACTTCGGCCACGCGCGGGAAGACTTGATCTAGCTCCGGCTTGCGCAGGTCGAGTAGCGCCGCGGCGTGTACCAGCGCGGCCTCGGTGGGGTCGCCCAGGGCCACGACGCTGCCGTCACCCTCAGTCACCAACGAGGCGTCGCTGTTGAGCGCCGCGCCGATGAGCAGCAGTTCCAGCGCCGACGACCGGTCGCCTTCGATCTCGCCCGAAGTCTTCTCAATGCGGATGTCGTCGTTGCTGCCGTGGACGAAGCGGAAGGCGTGGTTGGCCAGGTCAGCCACCTGCACGGTCATGCGGTTGAGCGTCAGCGTGCCCGTCTTGTCGGAGCAGATGACCGTCACCGAGCCGAGCGTCTCGACGGCCGGCAGGCGGCGAATGAGCGCTTGCCGCTTGAGCATGCGCTGCGCGCCCAGCGACAGGGCGATGGTGACGACGGCCGTCAGCGCCTCCGGGACAGCGGCGACGGCCAGACTGACGCCGGTGAGGAGCAGGTTCTCCCAGTTGCGCTCGCCGCGCAGCAGGCCCAGACCGATGACGACGACAACGAGCACGAGCGCGCCATAAGCCAGCCAGCGCCCCATGCGGTCGAGGCGCTCTTGCAGCGGCGTCTGGTCTTCAACGACCGATTGGAGCATTTCGGCGATGTGGCCCAGTTCCGTCTCCATGCCCGTGCCGGTGACAAGGAACTCGCCGCGGCCGTAGTTGACGATGGTGCCGCTGTAGAGCATGTTGCGCCGGTCGCCCAGGGCGCGATCGTCCTCGAAGATCAGCTCGGCCTCTTTATCGACTGCCTCCGACTCGCCGGTCAGAGCGGCCTCCTCGACGCGCAGGTTGACGGAGGTCAGGACGCGACCGTCGGCCGGGACGATGTTGCCCGTCTCCAGAACGACGATGTCGCCGGGAACGAGGTCGCGGGCGGAAATCTCGCGCAGTTGGCCATCGCGGCGCACGCGGACCGTGGGCACGGACATGCGCTTGAGCGCCTCCATCGACTGCTCGGCGCGCGACTCCTGCGTGTAGCCGAGCACGCCGTTGAGGATGACGATGATGAGAATAGCCACGGCCTCGATCCAGTCGCCCAGGAAGGCGGAAACCAACGCGGCGACGACTAGCAGGATGGTCAGAATGCCCTTGAACTGATCGAGGAGGATTTGCAGCTTGGTGCGATGAACCTTTTCCTGCAATTCATTGGGGCCATACTGCTCCAAGCGGCGGGTGGCCTCGTCGCTGGCGAGACCGCCGGGCGCGCTGCTCGTTTGCCGCAGCGCCTCCTCGGCGGATAACTGGTACCATTGAGCGCTCATTGAGAATCTCTCCTGTGTGTGATGCCGTCAGCAGGAGACCAGAATGGCCTGTGGCCAACTGCGGAGGGCGGTGATGATCGTCTCGTCGAGACGAGGGTATTTGTTGCTGCCCAGGCCGCCACCGGGGCCGGGGAGAATAATGAGGTCGGCCTCGACCTCTTTGGCCGCGCCGACGATGCGCTCCGGCAGGGTGGTCGTGGCCCGCGCCGGCTCCAGGAAGGCGGCTGTGACCTCGTGGAGCGCCAGGTAGTCGCTCGTGCGGGCGACATGGCCGGCGGTGTCGCGGCCGTTGCTGATTGGCAGCCCGGTGAGCCGGACGCCCCACAGCTCGGCCACGTAGGCCGCCAGAAAGACGGCCTCGTCGAACCTGCGCCGCGTGTCGTGGACGAGCAGCGCCCGGTGCGGCTCTGGTTGCCCGGGCACACCAACAAACAGAACCGGCCGGAAGGCCTGTGTGAGAATGCGGCGCGCGGCGGCCGAGGGCGTCGTTTCGCCGGCCGGGGCGCGGCCGTAATCGCGGTCGAGCACGATCAGGTCATTGAGGAAGGCCAGTTCCAGCGCGCGGCGAGGCGTCTCGCCGCTGTCAAAGGCCAGCGTGGCGCTCAGGCCGTGGGCGTCGCGCTCTTCATCCAGCAAGGTGCGCAGGCGAGCCAGGCCGGCGTCCTCGTCTGCGTCGGGTAGGGCGCTGGCCAGCACGGTCAGGCGCGCGCCCTCGACGCGGCTGATGCTCGCCGCCCGCGCG
>JAIBAS010000156.1 GCA_019695075.1 Promineifilum sp.
GTGGCCGCGACGCCCGCCCGCCGCTCCAGCCCGCGCTCGACCAATTGGACGATCTCGTCGCGCACGGCCAGCGTCGTCTCCGTCTCGTCGCGAACGTAGAAAAGGTTGGAGTCGATGGCGTAGGGCGCGTCGGGGCCGGGCGTCACGGTGACGCGCACGACGGTCGTGCCCTGCGTCGGCAGGCTGTCGATCTGCACCGGCGGCTCCGGGCTGAAGCGCTTGGCCAGCGTCGTCCGCAGCGCCTCGATGGCCCTGGCCGGCTCGCGGACGCCCTCCGGCTTGGCTTTGGCGTCGGCCGGCACGCCGATGTAGATCGTACCGCCGTTGGTGTTGGCCATGGCGCAGATGTCGCGCAAGATGTTGTCCAGGTGGCCGCCACGCTGGTTCATGGTCGGGTGGAAGGCCTGCACCAGCGACTCGCCTTCCTCGCGGGCCAACTGCACGAAATCGACCGCCTTGGCCGTGCCGCGGTAGGGCCGGGTCAGCGAGTGGTCGTTGCCGCGAATGACGCCGGCCAGGGCCTCGAACGACACCTCGTCCAGCAAGACCTCTGTCACGCGGTCGCCGACGCCCAGATAGGGCGACGTGGCCGACTCGCGGATGAGCCGGTGGGCGTCGGAACCCTGGATGCAGCGCATCGGTCGCGGGTATTCCGGCTTGCTGCCGTCGAAGAAGCGGCGCGTCGTCTGGTTGCCGCGCTTCTCCAGATCGGTCACTTCCAGCGCGTGGACGTTGGGGTCTTGCGTATAGGCGACGCGCGTCTGCCCGCCGAAATCGAGGCCGCGCATCATGACGCCGTTGCCGGAGTTCACGTGGGCGGCGATGACCAGCCCACCGGCCTCGTTGATGACGTGGTAGGCGGTCAATACGTCGGAGGTCGCGCCCACGGTCGAACTGCCCTCGCGCAACAGCGCCGGCGGCACGCGCAGCGTCAGCAGCAAATGCTCCAGATAGCTCACCGGCGTCTCCGGCGGGAAGATGCCCAGAATATGAAAACCGAAGGTGGCGGTGAACTCGAAGCCGGGCAGGACGAGCAGCTTGTCCAGCACGCGCCGGTACTCGTCCAGTTGGCGCTGCTCTAGCGGGTCGATGCGTCCGCGGCTCTCCAGCCACAGCAATTGCTCGACCTCTTTTTGCATGGCCGCGTAGCCGGCGACGGTGTTGTGGTCGGTGATGGCGATGATGTCCAGGCCGCGGGCCGACGCCTGGCGGAGGATGTCAAGGTAACTGATGTACGGCTCCTGGTAGTCATTCGAGCCGGGGGTGTGAAGGTGAAGGTCCATCCGCCGCCATTGGGGCGACGGACGCTTGGGGGGCCGGGCCGCAACCGGGCGCGCCGATTGGGTGGCTCCGCGGGATCGGCCGCGTTGGGTCGATCCGGGATCATTGGTCATGCGATTTGCTCCTTGCGATTATCGTTGTCTTTCTCCCAGAGCAGCAATGGAGCGCACCAGACCGATGGCGGTAATGCCGACCTTGAAGGCGTCGCTGGTGTTGATGGCCGGCGGGCCGGCGTGGGCCTCGCGCGAGGTGCGGATGAGCAGCAGCGAGGTAGCGACGCCGACGAATGCGCCCAGGATGCCGCCGGCGACGACGACGCGCCGTTCCCAATCGCGGGAGGCGTCCATCGAGGCCAGTTCCTGGTTAAGTGTCTTGTCCACTTTTTCCATTTCAGTTGCTCCGTGTGAAGTTGCGCCGGACAGCCTGGGCGAAGGCGCGCCAGTAGCCGGCGCGCGCGTGCAGGCCGATGAGCGGCTGGGTGACGCGCGCGCCGCCCTGGGCCACGCCCCGTTCGGCCGTGTCCAGCAGGTGATCCAGTTGCCACAGCAGCGTCTGCACGCGGCTGCGGTAGGCCATTGGCCCCGTCTCCGGGTTGAGCTTGCGCTGCTCGCGGCGGTGGTAGGCCAACGCCAGCCACGCCAGCGGCAGGATGCTCATCAGGGTGATCAGGGGGATGGCCAGTAAAATGACCGTCAGCCCGGCCAGCCCGGCGATGAGCGACCGCGTCGCCGCCGTGGTCAGGCCCAGGCGCGGGGCGATGAAAGCCAGCAGCGCCAGGACGACCAGCAGGGCGACGACGAGCACGGCGCTGATGATGATCGGCGTCTTGACGTTGCGCCGCCAGTAGGCGCGGCGGGCCTCGTCGCGGGCCAGTTGTTCGGCCGTGGGCTGGTAGGTCGAGCGGGCATAGCCGTAGCCGGGCAGTGGTTGGTCGTAGATCGACGCCGAGCGCGGCGGTTCGACCGTCGCGAACGAGCCGCCGCTGGGCGCGGGGGGCCTATTCGCCTGTGGGGTGGGCCGGGGCGGTGTATTTGCTGCGGTCATGATGAGAAAGCTAATTGAGGGATTATAGCACAAAGGGGGGACAAATGCCGCGCCACCTGGCCGGGCCGTCTGTCCAGAGGTCTGTCGCTTGGGAATGACCGGACTGCCATATAGAAAACAGGCCCATCGGCCTGCTCGCGTTTGCCTACTCGACCCGCTGTCAAGCGACCCGCTGTCAAGCGACCCGCTGTCAAGCGACCACGCCCAACGACGCTTCCCGCTGCACCTCGCGCTTGAGTTCGTCCAGGTGATCGGCCAGCGTGCCCAGGACGCCGTTGATGAAGCGGGGGGCGCTGTCGCTGCCGTAGACCTTGGCCAGTTCGACCGCCTCGTTGATGGCCACCTTGACCGGCGTCTCGTCCGTCACCAGGAACTCATACATGGCGATGCGCAAGACGTTGCGGTCGATGACGGCCATCTGGTCCAGCGGCCACTCCGGGGCGAAGCGGGCAATGAGCCGATCCATGTGCGTCTGATACTCGATGACGCCGTGAACCAGCTTGGCGGCGAAATCGACCCCGGCGCGCTCCATTGGACTGGCCTCCAACCGCAACTCCAGCACCTCGTCTGGATCGTGGTTGGCGATGTCGTATTCGTACAGCGTTTCTAGGGTTACGCGACGCGCCCGACGCCTGGTCTTCATGCTCTTAACCTTCCGAGGGCCTGGCTCTAGCCGCAGACCCAGCCCGCACGCGGGAGACTAGACCACCTCACCCTTATTGTAATGGACATCTTCGACAAATACATTCACGGCATCGACCGGAATGCCCACGATTGTATCGATCGCCTCGGAGACAGCATGTTGAATTGCGCGGCTTGTCTCCAGCAGGTTCACGTGCGGGGCCATTATAACATAGATATTGAAGCGTAACTTATTTTCGCTCAAATCTAACAAAACGCCGTCCTGTCGCAGGCCGCGCTGGAAGAGGCGAGCGACGTCGTTGGGCACCGGCACCATCTGTTGCACCCCCTCGATCTCCTGAACGGCATAGCGGGCGATAGTCACCAGCACTTCCGGCGTCACCTCGATGCGGCCGATGCTTTCCTGTTGTTCGGTCATGTCCCGATTCCTCCATCTACGCGCAACACTTCGCCGGTGATGTAGGCCGCCCGGTCAGAGGCCAGGAAGGCCACGGCGTGGGCCACTTCCTGCGCCTCCCCCCAGCGGCCGAGGGGGATGTAGGCCAACGTCTGCTTCACCAGGTCTTCCGGCAGGCCGGCGGTCAGGTCGGTGGGCACAAAGCCGGGGGCGACGACGTTGACGGTGATGCCGCGCGAGCCGAGTTCCTTGGCCAGCGACTTGGAGAAGCCGATGATGCCCGCCTTGGATGCGGCGTAGTTGGTCTGGCCCGGCTGGCCGACGATGCCGGCGACGGACGAGATGTTGATGATCCGCCCGCCCTTCTTGCGCCGCAACATCGGCCGGGCCGCCGCCTTGCAGACGTTGAAGACGCTCTTCAGGTTCGTGTCAATGACCACGTCCCACTGCTCCTCTTTCATCGACAGGAGCAGCGTATCGCGGGTGGTGCCGGCGTTGTTGACGACGATGTCGATGTGGTCGTAGGCCTCCAGCGCGGCGCGGATCAGACCCTCGGCCGCGGCCATGTCGCTGACGTCGGCGGCCACGGCCAGCGCCTGGCCGCCGCGCTCCCGGATGCCGGCGACGACCGCCTCGGCCGCGGCGGCGTTCGACTGATAGTTGACGACCACGCTCGCACCCTCGGCGGCCAGCGTCTCGGCGATGGCCCGGCCGATACCGCGCGAGGCCCCGGTCACAACGGCGACTTTGCCTTCTAGTAACATAGGTGTATCCAGACAGAAGAGATTAACGCAAAGGCGGAAAGACGCAAGGACGCAACGAACACCTAATTGTTTGCGTCTTTGCGTCGTCGCGTCTTTGCGTTAGCTTCTTTACGCCTCGAACTTGGTGCGTGTCGCCGCGCGGTCGATGCGCTTGACCAGGCCGAGCAGCACGTCGCCGGGGCCGACCTCGACGTAGGCAGCGACGCCCGCGGCCGACAGGGCACGCACGGAGCCTGTCCACTGCACCGGGGCGGTCAGTTGCGCCTTCAGTTCGGCGCGGATGGCGTCAGGGGCGGTGATCGGCGCGGCGGTAACGTTGGCGATGACGGGGACGCGCGCGGTCGTCAGCGGCGTGGCCTCGACGGCGGCGGCGAAGTCGCCGGCCACGGCGGCCATGAGCGGCGAGTGGGCGGCGATGGAGATGGGCAGGCGAACGACCTTACGCGCCCCGGCGGCGGCCAGTTGGCTCATGGCCTCGGCCAGGGCCGTCTCGTC
>JAIBAS010000011.1 GCA_019695075.1 Promineifilum sp.
GCGCTTCAGCGACGGCGGGGCGGAGTATCGTCACGCCGGCGCGCCGCTGGGAGCGGATACAAACGCTGTATTGACCGCGGCCGGGTTTAGCGACGACGAGATCGCCCGGCTGCGCGCGGCGGCCTAGGCCGCCGCGCGTCTCGACGCGCAGAACTCGTCCGCGGCGCTCCTTAACCCGACCTATACTCTTCTGAGGGAGCCTGGAACATGAATCGCCGCCTTCTCTTCTCGCTTGTCCTGTTCCTCCCGTTGGTTCTATGCGTGTCGGGCGCGTCGGCGACGGACGAACCGTTGCCGCGTGACCTTGACGCCCTGCGTACACTCTATGACCATCCCGCGCCGGCCGCCACCGCGACGGGCGGCACGCCTTCCGCACCCGAGCCGGCCGATGCGCTGCCGGCAACCGACGTCGCCCCGCTGGCCGCGGACGTCGATCATCTGGTCGGCTGGAGCGAGCTGGCTTTCGAGTCCGGCCGCAGCGGCATGTGGGCCATCTACCGCATGAAGCCCAACTTCACCGAGATCGTCCCGGCGGCGGTCTCGGCAACTTACCACAACAGCAGCCCGTCCCTCCGGCCGCGCGGTGCCGACCGCCTCCTCTACGTCTCGCTGCGCAACGACAACTACGACATCTACTCATCCCTGCCCAACGGCGGCGACGAAAAGCGCCTGACCGATTATCGCTGGGATGACCTGATGCCCACGTGGTCGCCCGACGGCACACAGATCGCCTTTCAGTCGGAGCGCACGGGCGGCACCGACATCTACGTCATGAACGCCGACGGCAGCGGCCTGCGGCGGCTGACCACGGCCGAGCAGTTCGACGGCCACCCCGCCTGGTCGCCCGACGGCGCACAGATCGCTTTCTCCTCCGCCCGCACGGGCCGCTACCAAATCTGGGTCATGAACGCCGACGGCGGCGGGCAACGGCAGATGACGGATCAGTTTGCCGCGCTCTACCCGGCCTGGTCGCCCGACGGCGACACCATCGCCTTCAGCGGCCTCTATAGCTATCGACCCGAAGATCCGTTTCTCGACATCCTGCTCATGAACGGGGACGGTTCAAACGTTCGCTACTTTGGCGGTGCGTTCAACAGGGACGCCCATTCCATCTCCTGGTCGCCCGACGGCACACACGCAGCCTACGTCCTGACCCACTGGGAGATCGAAGATGACGCCTGGCGGCCTCAGGACAGCTATCTGCACCTGGGCAGCTACGATGGCGCAATTCTGCACCATAAGCAGGTCTACGAGGACGACCCGTGGATCCTGTCGGTCAGTTGGGCCTCGCGCGACAGCCAGCCCCCCGGGCCGTGCAGCGTCGATACGCCGGCCGTGCGCGCCTGGCGCAGCGCCTACGTCACCTGGAATGCCGCCGACGACCTCTCCGGCGTCGCCCGCTATGACGTGGAGTGGCGCCGCGCCGGGGCGGCCGAGTGGCAGGCGCTGGCGCTTTTCGCGCCGGCAGCCAACTTTACGCTGGATGAACGCGCCGCGGGCGAAACCGTCGAGTGGCGCTGCCGGGCTACCGACGCCAGCTTCAACCGCGCCGACTGGAGCACCGCGGGATTGAAACGCACCCTGGTCGACGGCGCGCCCCCGGCCTCCACGGTGAACGTCATCACGCCGGGCGATGCCGACACCGTCGCGGTCAGCTGGCGTGGTTCCGACTTCGGCAGCGGCGTGGCGACCTACGACATCTGGGTGCGCCAGGGCACGGCCGGCGACTGGACGCGCTGGCAGCGAGCCACAACCGCCTTGAGCGCCGAGTTCACCGGGCAAACGAGCCAGACCTATTATTTCCGCAGCCAGGCCATCGATCGCGCCGGCCTGCGCGAGCCGTGGCGGCCGTCGCCCCAGGCCCAGACGACGCTCGGCTCGCCCGACGCGCCCGCCGGCCCGGTCGCCCCAACCGAGACCGTGCGCGCCCTTCTGCCGCTGGTGACGGCCGTCCCCGGCTCGGCCAACGCGCAGGACATGCTCTCCATCGCCGACTGGCCGACGCTGGGCGGCAACGCCGGCCACACGGGCGTCAACGCCGGCGACCCCGGCGCATCGCGCTATGCGCGTGTCTGGTCGACCGAGCTTAACGACTACGGCGTGGGCCTCATCCCCGAGCAGGTCACGCTCGCCGACGGTGTAGCCATTCTGACGATCGAGGACGGTTCGGTGCATCACTCCATCAAGCACATCATCGCCATCGACGTGGAAACGGGCATCGCTAAATGGAGTTACGATCCCCCCTCTGGCTCCATCAGAAATGTGCCCACGATTGCCCACGGCGCGGCCTACTTCAGCGAATACACCTGGAATGAGCGATGCGCCTTCAAGGCGGTTGACCTCCATACGGGGCGCGAGATCTGGCAGTCCCAGCTCTATTGCAGCGGCTTCTCCAACTTCCAACACCCTTTGATCGTGGGCAATCGTATCTATGTGGCGTCGCGCCACTACGTACAAGAGATTCTGGCGACAACCGGCCAGGACGGATGGCTCGCCTACGGCGGCGACACATACGGAGGCTGGACGCCGGCATACGACAGTGGGCGCATCTACTGGCGCACAGGCCATTCAAGCATTGGCGCGCTAAATGCGGCAACCGGTCAAGGCCTCTGGGAAATGCACCCGCACGACTCCGACGTTGGACGTAACGGCGCCCCCGTCGTCGGCCAAGGGGCGCTTATCAGCGTCAACTATCAGCTTGTTGCCCTGGACACGCGCCAACAGCGCCTCTTGTGGACGATCGAGCCGGAAGTGGAAGACTACTTCCGGCCAGAGACGATGCCGGCGCTGGCTGGCGGCGTCGTGTATGCGTTGCGTGGCCCGGCCCTGGTGGCCTACAATCTATACAGTGGCGCGGAGTTGTGGCGCTTCACGGCCGATGGGCCGCTGTTGGCCGCGCCGGTCATCGCCGGCAAGTACATCTACGTGGCCTCGACTACCCACACCTACGTGCTGAACCGGCAGACGCACCGGGTCGAGTGGGACACACCGACCGGCGGCATCCTGGCAATCGCCAACGGTTATCTGTTCATCGCCGAGACGATCTACGATACGATAGACTATCCGCAAAAATCCATACTCCACGCCTATCGGGCGCAGGAGCCATAGTCTGAATTGTGGAGGGCCTGATGCACTTCCAACCCTTCAACCAACCTGCCCCCCGGCTGGGCAACCAGTACGACGCCGACCGCGTGCTGCGCGCCTATCTGAAGCGCCGCCTGCCGGCCGACGTGCTGGCCGAGGTCGAGCCGGCGCTGCGCGAGATGGGCGAGATGGCCGGCGGCGAACTGTATGATCTGCAACTGGCCGACCGGCTGAACGAGCCGGCGCTGACGCAGTGGGACGCCTGGGGCGAGCGTGTTGACCGCATCGTCGTCACGCCGCTGTGGCAGCGGGCCGAGCGGCTGGCGGCCGAGTTCGGCCTGGTGGCCACGGCCTACGAGCGCCGCTATGGCCCGCTCTCCCGCCCCGTCCAGTTCGCCCTGGCCTACCTCTTCCACCCCTCGACCGACGTCTATACCTGCCCCCTGGCCATGACCGACGGCGCGGCGCGCACGCTGCAACTCAGCGACAACCGCGCCCTCATCGACCGCGCCCTGCCCCACCTGACCAGCCGCGACCCAGCCGCGTTCTGGACCAGCGGCCAGTGGATGACCGAATCGACCGGCGGCAGCGACGTCGGCCGCTCCGAGACCATCGCCTGCCGCGACGCCGGCGGCTGGCGGCTCTATGGCCGCAAGTGGTTCACCTCGGCCACCACCTCGCCGATGACACTGACGCTGGCCCGGCCGCAGGGTAACGGGCCGGGCGGGCGCGGGCTGGCGCTGTTCTACCTGGAACTGCGCGACGAGGACGGGCGGCTGAACCATATCAGCGTCAACCGGCTGAAAGACAAGCTGGGCACGCGTAAGGTGCCGACGGCCGAGCTGCTGCTCGACGGCGCGCCGGCCACACCGGTCATGGGTCTCGACAACGGCGTGCGCAACATCATCCCCATGCTCCACCTGACGCGCACGTGGAACAGCGTCATGGCCGCGGCGACGATGCGGCGCGGCCTGGCCCTGGCGCGCGACTATGCGCAACGTCGCGAGGCCTTCGGCGCGCTCCTCGCCCGCCAGCCGCTCCACATCGACACCCTGGCCCGCCTGCAGGCCGAGACCGAGGCCGCTTTCCACCTCAGCTTCTTCCTCGTCGAGCTGATCGGCCGGGACGAAACCGGCGACATCAGCCCGGCCGACGCCGACCTGCTGCGCCTGCTGACCTCCATCGCCAAGTTGACCACCGGGCGGCAGGCCGTCGAGGTGGCCAGCGAGGTGCTGGAGGCCCACGGCGGCGCGGGCTACGTCGAGGATACCGGCCTGCCGCTGCTGTTGCGCGATAGCCAGGTGCTGCCCATCTGGGAGGGCACGACCAACGTTCTGGCTCTCGACGCGCTGCGGGCGCTGGCCCACGGCGACGCCGGCCTGCAAACGCTGCACCATCGAGTCAGCGCCATCACCGCGACCACACGCGACGCGGCCCTGATCGGGGCCGCCCGCCAGGCCGAGGCCGCCCTCGATCACGCCCTGAGCTGGGTGCGCGACGCCGCCGTGGCCAAGGGCGTCGAGGAAGGCGCCACGCT
>JAIBAS010000199.1 GCA_019695075.1 Promineifilum sp.
GCCCGCCGGGCGATTCCTTCGCCCGCCGGGCGATTCCTTCGCCCGCCGGGCGATTCCTTCGCCCACCGGGCGATTCCTTCGCCCGCCGGGCGATTCCTTCGCCCGCCGGGCGATTCCTTCGCCCGCCATTGGCCATGCCAATGGCGGGCGTTTGTGTTTTCGCGCACAAAGTTGACGGCCGGCGACGTGCGGGGCTATGATTCCGCCTCGCCGAACAGGCCGGCTACTTGCAAAGAGGCGTCGCTCTCGTTGACAAGATAGAATATTTGTTCTAAACTAGTGTGATAGCTCAACGGTAGGCAGTCCTCCGTCCGACAACAAACGAATAGCTGGCCGCACCCGGCAAGGAGTAGCAGAAGCAAATGAGCACTGTACGAGTTCTGGTTGGAACCCGCAAGGGCGCGTTTATCCTGACCTCGGATGAGAAGCGCGAGCAGTGGCAGGTCGATGGCCCCTACTTTGGCGGCTGGGAAATCTACCACCTTAAAGGCTCGCCGGCCGACCCCAACCGCATTTACGCCTCGCAGTCCAGCGACTGGTTCGGCCAGGTCATGCACCGCTCCGACGATGGCGGCAAGACGTGGACGACCGTCGGCAACGAGTTCGCCTATGCCGGCGAAACAGGCACGCATCAATGGTACGACGGCACGCCCCATCCGTGGGACTTCAAGCGCGTCTGGCATCTGGAGCCGTCGCCGTCCGACCCCGATACGATCTACGCCGGAGTTGAAGACGCGGCCCTCTTCCGCTCCGGCGACGGCGGGCAGACGTGGCAGGAGCTGCCCGGCCTGCGCCAACACGACACCGGCGGCATCTGGCAGCCGGGCGCGGGCGGGCTGTGCCTGCACACCGTCCTTCTTGACCCGGCCAACCCCGACCGCATCGTCGTGGCCATCTCCGCCGCCGGCGCGTTCCGCAGCGACGACGGCGGGCAGACGTGGAAGGCCATCAACCAGGGTCTGCGCTCCGACTACATCCCCGATCCCAAAGCCGAAGTGGGCCACTGCGTTCACCACGTCGCCATGCACCCATCGAACCCCGACCGGCTGTTCATGCAAAAGCATTGGGACGTGATGCGCAGCGACAACGCCGGCGACGAGTGGTATGAGATCAGCGACAGTCTGCCGTCGGACTTCGGCTTCGTCATCGACGTGCATGCCCACGAGCCGGAGACGATCTACGTCGTGCCCATCAAGAGCGACTCGGAGCACTACCCGCCCGATGGCAAGCTGCGCGTCTATCGCCGCCGCGACGGCAACGAATGGGAGGCGCTGACCGATGGCTTGCCGCAGGAGAACTGCTACGTCAACGTCCTGCGCGACGCCATGAGCGTGGACAAGCTCGACCCCTGCGGCATCTACTTCGGCACAACCGGCGGCCAGGTCTACGTCTCGGCCGACGGCGGCGACCACTGGCAGGCCATCGTCCACGATCTGCCGGCCGTGCTCTCGGTTGAGGCGCAGATCCTGCCGTGATCCGCGTCATCATCCCCCATCACCTCCGCAATCTGGCCGGCGTCAGCGCAGAGGTGAGCGTGGCGGTGGCCGAGCCGGTGACCCAGCAGGCCGTCCTCGACGCGCTGGAGGCGCGCTACCCCGTGCTGCGCGGCACCATCCGCGACTACAGCACGGGGCAGCGCCGCGCCTACCTACGCTTCTTTGCCGGTGTGGAAGACCTGTCGCACGAAGCGCCGGACGCGCCGTTGCCGGCCACGGTCGCCAGCGGCAAGGAGCCGTTGCGCATCATCGGCGCGATTGCCGGTGGATGATGGCCAGCCCAAATAGCGCATGAGCAGGACGCGGCTGGAGGCGTTCAGCGACGGCGTCATCGCCATTCTGATTACCATCATGGTGTTGCAATTGACGCCGCAGCGCGGCCATGATCTGGCCGCGCTGCGGTCGCTCGTGCCCGTCTTCCTGAGTTATGTGCTTAGCTTTCTCTACCTGGGCATCTACTGGACCAACCATCATCACCTGTTTCAGGTCGTGGAGCAGGTGGACGGCCGCGTGCTGTGGGCCAACACCCACCTGCTGTTCTGGCTGTCGCTCGTCCCGTTCCTGACGGCCTGGCTGGGGAATAATGGGCTGGCGGCCCTGCCCCTGGCGCTTTACGGGCTAGTTCTTTTAGCCTCGGCCATTGCCTACTACTTTCTGACGCGCGCTCTGCTGGCGCTCCACCGCCCCGATTCGGCGCTGGCCACCGCGCTCAAAGGCAACCGCAAGGAGAAGGTGTCGATTGCTCTCTACGCCGCGGGCATCGTCCTGGCCTTTGTCAACGTCTGGCTGAGCTGCGCGGCCTATGTGATTGTGGCCCTGATCTGGCTCATTCCCGACCGGCGCGTAGAAAGGGTGTTGGCCCAATAGAGGCTGCGCCCAGACGGACTGATTACTATGCGAAGAATACCGCTTCAAGGACGCCTGGCCGGGCGCGTCGGGGTTTCTCGGCGCCACCAGATCGCGGTATAATGCGCCTGACTGATCCACACGCGCCGCCTCGCCTTCATTGCCAAGCCCTCTCTGGACTCTCTGCCAAGCGGCCGCGTTCTATCGATTTGGATCAGTACCAGCAAAGCAGATGAACGTCACCCCCCGCCCCTACTCCGAAGCCGCCGGCGATTTTGTCCGGCTGTGCCGCTTCATCATCGACGACAACATCAACGTCCGCGCCCGCTCGACGTGGTGCCTGGGCCGCATCGTCGATTGGAAACACGCTCTGTACGAGAGCAAGCTCGTCTTCGCCAACTTCTGTGAAAGCAACGCCTTCCTGTGGTTTGACGGCTATGGGCAACTGGCCGGTTTCACGATCTCGGAAAGCGGCGACGCCGGCGTGGTCGTCCTGACACTGGCCGGCTATCGCCTCCTGTTCGAGGAGATGCTCAGCCATGCCCTTGAGGCCTGGGCCGACCGCGGCCCGGCCTTCTCGGTGGAGATCACCGCGAATCAGGTCGCCGAAGCGGCCGTGGCCCTCTATGGCGCACTCGGCGCGGTCGGCGAGCAGGCGGCCTACGTCTATGAGCGATAGTAAGAAGAGCGGCCGGCCGCGCCGGCGTATCGCTCTGCCTGACCAAGGACGCCAATGGAACTGACGACCGAACGCCTGCGGCTGCG
Source organism: Promineifilum sp. (assembly GCA_019695075.1). Classification (GTDB taxonomy): domain Bacteria; phylum Chloroflexota; class Anaerolineae; order Promineifilales; family Promineifilaceae; genus Promineifilum. Next base: position 3,108 of record JAIBAS010000199.1, read on the forward strand.
CGAGTTCCGCGAAGACGACTGGCTGGCCGTGTTGGCCTACCAGTCCGACCCGCTCTACCTGCGCTACTACGAATGGACGGAGCGCACGCCGGAGGATGCGCGCGGCTTCGTCAACCGGCAGATCGACAACCAGCGCCGCCAACCGCGCACGCAGTACCAGCTGGCCATTACCCTGCGGGAGACCGGCGAATTCATCGGCAACTGCGGCGTCCGGCTGACCGCGGCCGGCTCCCACGAGGCCGACATGGGCTATGAGCTGTCGCCGGCCCAGTGGGGGCGCGGCTATGCCACCGAAGCGGGCCGCGCCATCCTGAACTTCGGCTTCGGCCAACTGGGCGTCCATCGCGTCTGGGCCCACGCCATCGCCGACAACGCCGGCTCGGCCAACGTGCTGACCAAGCTGGGCATGCGGCTGGAAGGGCGGCTGCGCGACAAGGAATTTTTCAAGGGCCGCTACTGGGATATGCTGATCTACGCCATTTTAGAGCCGGAGTGGCGCGCCCGGCAAGGAAAGGAGTAACTCACGACTGATCGACTGGCCTACTACACCGCGGACGACATGACCGCGCTGGACGAGATGGCCGTCCTCAGCGGCGGCGACGCGGCCGACTTTGTCACCATCAGGAGACTATACGAAGAAGACGGGCGCTGGCGCGTGCTGCCGATCATCGTTTCCTACACGCCGGCCGGCCCGGTCAGCGTGCCGCTTTAAGGACAAAAGCCGATGGACATCTATCTGGAAGAAGGGGCCAAGCGCATGTTTGCCGGGGCGCTGGAGTGGCCGGGCTGGTGTCGGGCGGGGCGCGACGAAGCCGCCGCGCGACGGGCGCTGCTCGACTATGCCCCGCGCTACGCCGCCGTGGCCGGGAGGGCCAGCGCCTGGGAGCGCAAGGAGACGCGCGCCCAGGTCGAGGTGACCTGGGACGGGCCCGGCTATTCCTTCCAGGACCTTTGCAACGTGCTCTCCAGCCTGGCTCCGGGCCAGGCCGAGCCACGGTTGCGCGAGCTGGCGGCGGCTCTGGGGGGAGCCCGCAACCTGGGGGACCTGTCCTTCGAATCCAGCGGAGGACGGCTGTCGATCCAGGGCACCACGCTCCTGGTCAGCCCGGAAAACGGGCCGGCCCACAACCGCTTCGTCCTCCGGCGGAAAGGTCTGAAAGCCTGGCTTCCTTCTCGGCCCGCGCCCTTGGATCGGGCCTGCTTTGCCCCTCTGCGCCTGACCCCGGGCCGCCCTACGCCTCCCATTCGAGTGGATGTATTGCTGCAAGTGGGCGAACCGCCGCTCCCGGCCGTCCAGGCAGCGCGGGTTCACCTACTGGAAAGCACTCCCTGGGGCTGCGGATTCGCCTGGTCGGGGCCTGACCCGGCCTTTGTGGTCCGCCACGGCGTGGCCTACCCCATCGAGCTGCCCGTCTCGGGCCTGGGACTGATCTGGTGGACCGACAGCCTGCCGGTCGACGCCTCGTATCGGCAGTTGGTCGAAGGTCCAGAGCTACTGGCCTGGCA
>JAIBAS010000171.1 GCA_019695075.1 Promineifilum sp.
GCGCCCGGCCACACCAGCCAGGCCAGCAGCGGGGCGAACACGGCCAGGGCAACCAGTAGGTGGGCGCGGCCGGGAGGGGCGGAGGGCACAGCGGCCGTTGGGAGCCGGCGGGCAGCCACGGCACAAACCACGGCCGCGGCCAGCAGCGCGCCGACCAGAAGGATGGGTAACAAGGACATCGAAGCCGGGATTCTAGTCCCCACCGGGCTTCAGGGCAACGCCGGGACGAAAACTCTCACCCGGCCGTCGCCTACGCCGCGATCAGGATGTGATCGACCTCGGCCGACTGCGGCGGCGCAACGGCCGGCGGCATGGCCCGCTCGGCCCGCGCCAGCGCCGCCAGGATAGCCGGCAATTGCCGGCGCGCCGCCTCTTCCCCCAGGGCGATGAACTGCTCGTGTTGGGAGAAGTGGAAGTAGGAGCGGCCCTCCATCGGCGGCACGATGAGGCAATCGCACTCGGCGTCGCCCCGGCCGGCGTGGCGCACCATCGTCTCGATGGCCGCCAGCCCAAAACCCAGCGGGCCAAGGCGGCGGCGCAATATGTGGGCGAAGACATCCACGCCGATGACGTAGTCCGCGCCCAGCATCCGGGCCACGTCGGCGGGCACATTGTCGGTGATGCCGCCATCGACCAGCATCCGGCCGTCCAACTCGACGGGGTGGGCAAAGCCGGGCACGGAAGAACTGGCGCGAACGGCGGTACACAGCCGGCCGCGCGACAGCACCACGCGCTCGCCGCTCACCAGGTCGCTGGCGACAGCGGCGAAGGGAATGGCCAGATCGCGCACGTCGTACTCGCCGATGGTGTCCTCCAACCAGCGCTCCAGCCGGTTGAAGGTGATCAGACCGTTGGCCGTCGGCAGGGGGCGAGAAATATCCCACCAGCCGGCGCGGGCGGCATTGGCCTTTAGTTCGTTCACGGTCAGGCCGGCGCAATAGGACGCGCCGATGATCGCCCCCATGCTCGTGCCGGCAACGCAGTCGATGGGCACGCCGGCCTCTTCCAGCACGGCAAGCACGCCGATGTGCGCCAGGCCGCGGGCCACCCCGCCGCCCAGCGCCAAACCCACGCGCAAACGACCCGTGTTACTGCTCATGGCTCGTCCTCTTCGCCGGCAGTGTTATCTACTGCGGCCCGCTTACTGCGGCCCGCTTACTGCGGCCATTCCGTTTCGACCTTCATGGCGCAGGCCACCAGTTCCGTCGCCGCCTTGGGGGCCTTGAGGATGGTCATCATGTTGCCCTTGAGCTTGAGTTGGCCGGAGACGATGCCGCGGATGGGATCGACCTTCTTCTCCATGACCTTGCGCCAGACATCCAACGGGGCGCGCAACTCGAAGGCCACCGGCTTCGACGCGGGATCGGCCACCAGATAGGCATCGCGCGCCTTGCCGTGCCAGAGGTCGAGGTAGAGATAGGTGTCCTTCGGCATTCCCTGCCCGGCCGAGGTGACGAAGTAGAAATCCCCTTCCCAGTGGGCGGCGGCTTTGGCATAGGCCTCGCTGTTGTTGACCTCGTGCATCAGCGCCTTGGCCCACTCATCGGTCGCGAACTTGATCCCCATGTCGTGCTCTCCCATATTGTGCTATTCGTGAACGGCAATCAATGATTCCCCTAAGATAGCACACACTCCCAGGAATGGCACGCTTCCTATCGCCCCTTGAAATCCGCCCGCCGTCGCATCATGAACGCCTGCGCCCCTTCCATGAAGTCCTCGCTGCTGAATAGCTGGCTCTGCGCCCAGCCCTCCAGCAGCAGCCCGCGGTCGATGTCAGCCAGGCCATCGATGACGCGCTTGGCCATGCCCACGGCCAGCGGCGCGGCGGCGGCGATCTCGGCCGCCAGGGCCTCGCCGCGCGCGCTCAACTCGTCCGGCGCGACGACGGCGTTGACGAAGCCCCAGCGCTCGGCCGTGGCCGCGTCGATGCGCCGGCCGGTGAAGATCAGCTCCTTGGCCCGCGCCGGGCCGACCAGGCGCGTCAGGCGCGTCGTGCCGCCTACGTCGGGGATGATGCCCAGAAGCGCCTCCGGCAAGCCCAGCAGCGTCCCCTCGGCGGCCAGTCGCAGGTCGCAGGCCAGCGCCAACTCCAGAGCCAGGCCCAGGCAGTGGCCGTGCAGCAGAGCGATCGTCGGCAGTTCCAGCCGCTCCAGCCGTGTCAGCACGCCCTGGAACTCATCGGTGATGGCCCGCATGCGCTGCTGCCAGTGGGGGCCATACGTCTCGGCCAGCCCCAACAGGGCGCTGACGTCGATGCCGGCCGAGAAGAGGCTGCCCTCGCCGCGGATGAGGACGGCGCGCAGGCCGGGCGTGCGGTTGGCCCGCCCCACGGCGGCGTCGAACTGGCGCAACATCTCCAGGTTGATGGCGTTGCGCTTCTCCGGCCGGTTCAGGCTGATCTCGAATAGAGTGTCGCGTTGCTGGGTGAGAATGAGGTCGCTCATGGCCTGGACTGTACCATAGAGCGGCGCGGCCGAGTAGAGAAAGCGCGGGCGCAAGGCCGGCCGGTGTGCCTTGCGCCCGCGGGGTTACTTCAGGTCGTAGCTGAACGGCGCCAGCGACACCGGGATCAGCTTCAGGTGCTGCTTGGCGAAGGGCAGGCCGATGATGGTGATGGCCAGCAGCGCCGCGCCGGTCAGGTGGGCGATGGCGATCTCCCAGCCGAACAGCACGATCCACAGGACATTGAAGCCCAGCGCCAGACAGCCGTCGCCACGCTCCTTGGCGACGACCTCCTTGCCGAAGGGGGCAAAGGTGGCCATGCCCAGGTTGATGGCCTGCACGCCGAAGGGGATGCCGACAATGGTCAGACACAGCAGCAGCCCGCCCAGGATGTAGCCCAGACCGGCCAGAAAGCCGCCGAAGATTAGCCAGATGATGTTGCCGAAAATACTCATATGATTCCTTCCCTTGCGGCTGCCCTTGTTGCCGGAGCAGCCCACGTTTTCTCAGAGAACATTACGCAGGGGCGGGCCAAACGTTTCACTAGGGCGTGCGCTGTTGTGGCGGCGGTAGCTGTTCGTCGAGCCAGTCGATGATCAGCGGCGTCAACTCCGGCGCGGCGGCGAACATGTTCGTGCCGTGGCCGGCCGTCGCGTATATCTCCACGCGCGCGTTGGCGGCGCTCTCAGCCAGCGCGCGCACGCTGTCGGCCGAATAGGCGTCGTCTTCGCTGGCCACCAGCAGCAGCGGCCGGTCGCCATAGGCCGCGGGCAATTCGGCCGTGGACACGCCGTGATAGTCCAGCCCCGGCGACAGGGCCACGACGGCGCGGATGTCCGGCCGGTCGACGCCCAGCCGCAGAGCCATGTTCGCGCCGATGCTGGCCCCGATGACGGCCGTGCGCGCGTCGTCCACGCTGTCGAGGGCGACGAAGGCGTCCCAGACGCGGCTCAGGTCGTCGGCGGCCAGCGTCCAGTCGGCCGCGCCGCCCGTCTCGCCGTGGCCGCGCATGTCCACCACCAGCACGGCATAGCCGGCCGCGACCAGATCCGCCGCCAGCCCAACCTCACCCCAGACGGTGCGGTCATCGCCCAGCATGTGGAGCAGGATGACGCCCGGATCGGCCCCGCTCGTCAAAGGCAGCAGGAGCGTGCCCCGGATGATCAGGCCATCGGCCGCCGCGAACGACACCTGTTCCGCCGAACCAACCGCCGCAATGACGGTGCTGGTCGGTTCCGCGGTCGCGGCTTCGGCTGCTGTGGCCGCGGGCGGCACAGTCGTGGGCGGCGTCGCTGCCGGCTCAGCCGTCCGGCCGCAACCGGCCAGAACCAGGATCAATAAGATGAGCGCAATCTGTTTCATCTTCTCACCCACCTCTCGGCATACTGTCGCCATTATAGCGCCCGACCGCGCGCGTGGCGCGATTCTCCAGAATCGCGGTTTGCGGCGGCACAAGAATGCGATTCGGGAGAATCGCGCCACCGCCGGCACAAGAATGCGATTCGGGAGAATCGCGCCACGCTAACCCCTTTGCCGACATTGGTCTATAATGCGGCCCCATGCCCAACACGCCAACTGAGACGACCACTGGACTGGAAACAATCGCCGCCGCCTTCGCGGCCACGCGCCGCGCCGGCCGCGCCGCCCTGATGCCCTACTACACCCTCGGCTACCCCGGCCGGGATACCTCGCTGGACATCATCGCCGCCATCGCCGCCGACAGCGACCTGCTGGAGTTGGGCGTGCCCTTCAGCGACCCGCTGGCCGACGGCCCAACCATCCAGCACAGCACCCAGGTCGCGCTGGAGAGCGGCACGACACTGGCCGGCTGCCTGGACATGCTGCACGCGCTGCGCGGGCGCGGCGTGACGACGCCGGTGCTGTTGTTCGGCTATTACAACCCGTTCCTGGCCTACGGGCTGCCCGCGCTGGCCGCCGCGGCTCGCGCCGCCGAGGCGCAGGGCTTCATCGTGCCCGACCTGCCGCCGGAGGAAGCGACCGACTTCGAGGCCGCCGCCGCCGCCGAGGGGCTGGCGCTCATCCACTTCCTGGCCCCCACCAGCAGCCCCCACCGCATCGAGACCGTCACCGCCCGCGCCTGCGGCTTCATCTACCTGGTCAGCGTCACCGGCGTCACCGGGGCGCGGGCCGGGCTGCACGCCGACCTGGA
>JAIBAS010000253.1 GCA_019695075.1 Promineifilum sp.
CCCGCGCTGACGGCGGCGCTGTGGGCGCTGTTGCGGCCGGGCGGCCGGCTCGTCGTGGCCACGCCGGGCCGCCCCTACCTGGCCCCGCTCCACGACGCTTTCTACGACGCCGCCCGCGCCGAAGCGCCCGACCTGACTCCGCCGTGCCCCTGGCGACGCACCGACACGGCCGAGCGGCTGGCGGCGGTGTTCGACGCGGCCCGCGTCCCCGCCGCGCTCAGTGACCGGACGGCGACGCTGCCTCTGCGCGAGCCGGACGACTGGTGGCGCGTTGTCCGGGCCACGGGCCTCAGCCGCACCGCCCGGCTGCTCGGCCCGGAGGCGGCCGCCCGCGTCGCGGCAGCCAACTTGCGCGCCATCGCCGAGAATGGCATCGACGCCCTGACGACGCAATTCCTGTTTGCCGTGGCGCGGAAGTAGTTCCGTCGGCCCTCGTGTCTGGCGTTTTCCGGCGCGTTCGCCTTAAGAAGGTGCGCCTGAAAAAGTGCGCCCGAAGAAGGTGCGACGCACTTCAGAAAGTGCGACGCACCGGCTCATTCGCGCTATACTCGTGCCATTCATCTTGTGGAGGGGTGTGATGAGTGCGGCGAACTTGCAGTTGACTATCCGCTACCGTGAGGCGGCCTATCTGTTGGTCGTCCCGGCCACGGCCGGGACGACGCAAACCATCGGCCGCGGCGACTTGCAGCGCTGGCTCGGCCTGCCTGGCGACGCGCTGCGCAACATCTCCAAGAGCCACCTCGACATCCTCTACCGCGACGGCCGCTTCTGGATCAACGAGCACAGCACCTACGGCACCTACGTCCGCAGCCTCGACGCGCCGACGCCGCCGCCTTACCGCCGCCGGCGCACGGCCCAGCTGGCCATCGGCCAACGCATGGAGCTGATGCTGGCCAACACCAATCCGGCCGACAATAGCCCCGATGACGTCTACATCTTCATCGACAACCCCGGCGCTAGCGACACGCTGGCCACGTTCGTCGATCCGCTCTGGGACCAACTACTGCGGCGGCTGGAGACGGCCCGCGCCGTCCATCTGCTGGGGTTGCCCGGCAGCGGCAAGTGGCATTTGGCCCGCCAGCTCATCGCCAACGACAGCCGCGACCTGGAGCGGCAACTGGGCCTGAGCATTCTGCCCATTTCCATCGACTGCCTGACTATCGTCGCCGACACCATCATCGCCGATGACACGCCGATCTGGCTGGCCTTTGCCCGGCGACTGCTGACAACAATGGCCGAGGCTGCCGACCATGCCGGCCACGCCGCCGCCGGCGCGACCCTGGCCGAACTGGCCGCCTCGCTTGAGCGCCAGCCGCCCGGCCGCCCCGACGAGACCATGAGCATCTTCCGCCGCGCCTTCACGACGGTGGTCAGCGAGACGCTGCTCAGCCCGCTGCTGGTGCTGACCCATTTCGACGGCCTGTATAGCGACCTGGAGCCGGAGATGCTCTACTGCCTGGCCCGGCTGCGCAGCGAGTGGCACGAGATCAGCGAGCGCATCTACATGGTCATCGCCACCAGCCGGCCGCTGAACCGGCTGCGCGACGATGCCGGGCTGGCCGCGGCCGAACGCGACGACCCTGCGGCCGACTTCGTGCGCGAATTCAACCACATCTTCAGCGACGCCACGCTCGTCGTCCAATATCGCAGCCAGTTTCGCGCCCTGTGGAACGCCATGACCGACAGCCGCCCGCTGAGCCTGCCGGCCGAGGAGCGGTTGCTGCGTCTGACCGGCGGCAATCCGGGGCTGCTGGCCGACGTGCTCCAGCGCTGCCGCTATCACCGCTGGCTCGATGATCCGGCGCGGCTGGCCGAGCGGCTGGCGCAGGAGTCGTGGCGCGAGGTACGGTTGCCCACGGCCGACAAGCTCTGGCGCGTGCTGCGGCCAGACGAGCGCGATGACCTGGTGGCCGTGGCCGAGGGGCAGCCCATCAACATCAACCGGCAGCAGGCGCTGGCCCGGCTGGGGCTGCTGGATAGCGATGGGCGCGTTTTCAGCGAGGCCTTCGCCGCCGCCGTCGATCGCTTCCGCGCCGAGGAGAACCGCCACGAGCGCGGTCTGCGGGTCGATGCGGTCAACCGGCGGGTGATGGTCGATGGCCAGCCGGTGGCCCTGCGCGACGGCCGCGAGATGGACATCCTGCTGGCGCTCTATGCCCGCCGCGGCCAGGTGGTGCCCTACCGCGAGTTGATCGAGGCGGTCTATGGCGAGCCGGGCGTGCCCTACGACGACGCCATGCTCTACAGCGACAAGGAAGCGCTGCAACGGGCCATCGGTCGCCTGTGCGAGCGCATCGACCCCCCGCGCGCCTATCTGATCAACAAGCACGGCGTCGGCTATAGCCTCTCCACAGCCGTCGCCTAGAACGTGGCCGCAAATTCGTATTGCTGTTCGAGACGACGACGTGGCCGGCCGGCTGGCAGTGGGCCGCCGTCGTCGCTCTGGGCCTCGGCCCGGTCGGCGCGGCCTTCTACACCTGGGACTACGGCGTCAAGCACGGCGACATACAAACGCTGGGCGTGCTGGCCTATGGCGCGCCGCTGCTGTCCACGCTGCTGCTGGTGGCGTTGGGGCTGGCCGCGCCGTCGTGGCTGCTGGCCGCCGCCTGCGCGCTCATTGTGGGCGGGGCGGTGGTGGCGGCGACGGGGAAGTAGACGCAGAAACCCGGTTCTCTGACTCAAGGCGTCGAAAAAGCCGGTCAAAACCCATTAGTTGAGAAGCTCGTCGTTTTAGGGCATAGTTGCTGTGGGAAGTACCCCGCTCAGCTTTATGTGTCTCCGACCTCGTCGGACGTAGTTTTATGCACAAGGAGAATGCCATGCGAACCACCCACTTGCTGGAGAATCCGGAATTTCACGACGGACACCCCTACGCTCAGCCGCTCTATGAGGCGGACGACGGCCGCATCATCCGCTTCATGCTGAAGCCTGGTCAGACCATCACCGAACACGATGCCCCAACTTCGCCATTCTACGTTGTCGTTCTCCAAGGGCACGGCCAGTTTGCCGGGCCGGACGGCGTCGAAAAGACATTCGGCCCCAATGACCTGCTTGTCTTCGACGCGGGCGAGAAGCACAGTGTCCGGGCGCTGGATGAGGAGTTTATTTTCGTGGGCTTTCTGCGCGGCGTGAAGGGCGCGCGACCGGAAAAGACAGGTGGGCTATTGGGCGATTACTAGGCCGTCGCCGACTAGAAACCGAGTTTCTTGAAGAAACTCGGTTTCTACCAGTCTAGCCGCCCGGCAGAGCAATCGTAAACGTCGTCCCCACCCCCGGCGTGCTATCCACGGTGATGCTGCCCCCGTGGGCGACAACGAGCTGCCGGGCGATGGCCAACCCCAGCCCGGTATGGCCCTCGGCGCGGTGGCGGGCGCGGTCGCCGCGCCAGAAGCGGTCGAAGACGTAGGGCAGGTCGTCGGCGGCGATGCCCTCGCCGCTGTCGGCCACGGTCAGGACGACGCCCGCGACCGTCGCCGCCCCGCCCAGCGTCACGCGCCCGCCCGCCGGCGTGTGGCGCAGGGCGTTGGCCGTCAGATTGGCCAACACGCTCTCCAGCCGGTCGGGGTCGGCATTCAGCAGCGGCTCGCCGTCCACGACGGCCTTCAGGGTGATGTCGCTCTCGGTCGCTTGGGGCAGGAAGCGCGTCACGATGTCGTCCAGCAGATCGGCCGCGGCCACGGGGCGGCGGTGGAGCGGCAACTCCCCCGCCTCGGCCAGCGACAGCGTCTGCAAGTCGCCCACCAGCCGGGCCAGCCGGCGCGTCTCATCCAGCGTCGCTCCCAGATGTTCGGCCGTCGGCTCATAGACGCCATCGAGCACGCCTTCGAGGTTGCCCTGGATGATCTGGATGGGCGTGCGCAGCTCGTGGGCCACGTCAGAAGTCAGGTTGCGGCGCACCTTATCAGCCCGCTCCAGTTCGGCGGTCATGCGGTTGAAGCGGCGGGCCAGGGCGGCCATCTCCCCCCGGCCGATCTCGCGCACGCGGGCGGAGAAGTCGCCGGCGGCCACGGCGTCGGCCGCGGCCATCATCTCCGCCAGCGGCGAGCCGACGCGGCGGTAGACCAGCGCGCCGACGAAGAGGATGACCAGCAGCACCGGCGCGGCGACGCAGGCCAGCAGCAGGATGAGTTCGGCCCGGCCGATGGCTAGCGTGCCCTGCCCGGCCAGCAGGAAGCCCGCGATGGCCAGCCCGGCCAGCAGCAGGGCCAGCACGAGCGTCGCCAGAATGAGCGCGCTGACGAAGCGAAAGGCGAAGCGGCGGCGGCGGGCGACCCATTCGGGCGAGGCGTCGCCCCAATGCGGTGGGCCGCCGTGCCAATCTTTGTGGAGGGGTTGCTTGTCCATGATGATTACTCTGTCTCTTCCAGGCGATAGCCGACGCCATAGACCGAGGCGATCAGGTCGGCCCGGCCGCCGGCCTCGGCCAGCTTGCGGCGCAGGTTCTTGACGTGGGAATCGACGCTGCGGTCGAAGCCGGCCGGGGCGATGGCGCCGGGGCCATGCAGCGCGTCGAGCAGTTGCTCGCGGTCGAGCGTGGCCCCGGCGTGGCGGGCCAGCGCCGCCAGCAGCTTGAACTCGTTGGGCGTCAGGCGA
>JAIBAS010000077.1 GCA_019695075.1 Promineifilum sp.
CCGAGCGCGCCGCCTTCTTCGCGGGCGCGCTGGCGGCGGCCGAGGCCGAAGCGACGCCGCCCACCCGCGTGGCCTACGAGACGGCCGCCGGCGGCAACACCTACGACCAGCGGGCGCAGGCGTCGGCCGGGCAACTGGTCACCTGGGTCTTCATTCCCCTGCTGGGCGCGTCGGGTCTGTTCGCCCTGGAACGCGTCCTGGGTACGCTGCGCCGCCTGATGACCACGCCGACGCGCAAGTCCACTTTCCTGCTGGGGGCCATTGGTAGCCAGTATGGCATAGCGCTTGTGCAAATGGCCATTCTGGTGCTCTTCGGCGTGCTGGTCATGCATGTGCCCTGGGCGCGCGACCCGGCGGCGCTGGTCGTGGTGCTGGCCGCGTTCGGCCTGGCCGGCGTCGCCCTGGGCACGGCCCTGGGCACGTTCGTCAAGACGGAGGGGCAGGCCGGCAATCTGAGCATCATGCTGGGCATGGCCATGGCCCTGCTGGGCGGCTGCTGGTGGCCGATGGAACTATTCCCGACGGGAATGCAGCAGATCGTCAAAGTACTGCCGACGACCTGGGCCATGAGCGCCCTGACCGACATCACCATGCGCGGGCAAGGGCTGGTCGATATCCTGCCTGAGACGGGCGTTCTCCTGGCCTTCGCCGCCGTCTTCTTCCTCATCGGCCTGTGGCGCTTCCGCTACGAATAAGAAGTAGGAACTCAACGCAAAGACGCCAGGATGCAGAGGCGCAAGGAAGAATCCTGATCTTTCCTTGTGTCTTCGCGTCTTAGCGCCCTTGCGTTAACTTCTTCTCTACAGGTACACTTGCGCGCATGTATCCGGAAGATCGCGTGTTGGTGGCCTATGTGCCCCGGCCGTCCGATTTTGAGTTGATCCGCCGCGAGGGCTGGTATCGCATCCCCCAGCGCAGCGCCCCCAAGGGCCTGCACGCCGAAGTCATCGCCTTCTACTTCGGCCGCGCCTTCGAGGAGCAGAAGTACGCCATCCACTACTATGCCCGCAACGCCGGCCACGAGCTGGCCCGCCGCCGCGACCTGCTGCCCGACGAACCCAACCACCCCCGCGCCGACGACATCTACTACAAGGTGCAGCTTGGCCCCTTGCAGCAGTTGGCCCAGCCCATCGTCAGCCTGCGCTGGCGGCGGCTGACCTTCATCCACACCACCTGGGACCGCTTCCAGGAGGCGACGGAGATCAACGACCTGTTCATCGAGGGCGGCCTATACGTTGACCGGCTTTACGCCACGCTGAAGGAGCGCGGCATCCCCGCCGAGCGCGATTACCGGGTGGCCGAAACGCAGCCGGAGTACGTCGTCGCCCTGTCGGTGCCGACGCGCGCCGGCCGCGTCGAAGTGGCCTATGGCGATCTGCCCGACAGCGAGGGCGAAGTGGCCGCTCTGGCCGATGCTCTGGTGCAGGTCATTGCCCGCCAGGGCGGCATCGTTCTGCCGGGCAATGACGCGGAAGACGACCGGCCCCAGACGCCGGATTGGTGAGGTGCGGGCTATGGACGAGGAGCAACAGGACGCGACGCCGGCCGGGGCCGGCGCAGAGATGGGCAGCGCCGTCCATGAGGGCGCGATTGCCGGGGCGGCGGCCGGCGCCGCCGCGGGCGCGGAGGCCGGGGCCAGGGCCGCCGAGGCCGCCGCCGGCGGCAGCTATGAGCCGGTGTGGACGTTCCGCGGCTACAAGATGCGGCCGTCGGAGTTCAGCACGGCCATGGTCCACTACTACCGCGCCGAAATCCAGCGCTCCAACGTCTGGCGCAGCCGGCTGGACACAACGACCAACTGGGCCGTCGTCACCGTGGCCGCGTCGATCACCTTCGTCTTCGCCGCGCCGGAGAACCACTGGGGCGTCTTCCTGCTGGTGATGCTGCTGACGCTGCTGTTCCTCTTCATCGAGGCGCGGCGCTACCGCTACTACGAATTGTGGAGCCTGCGCGCCCGGCTGATGGAGACCGACTTCTTCGCCGCCATGCTCGTGCCTCCGTTCGCGCCCCATGCCGACTGGGACGAGACGCTGGCCGAATCGCTCTTGCAGCCGCAGTTCCCCATCTCGCGGCTGGAGGCCGTCGGCCGCCGCCTGCGCAACAACTACCTGTCCATCTTCGCCATCCTGACCCTGGGCATCCTGCTCAAGCTCTACCTGCACCCGTTCGAGGCGCGAACGCTGGAGATGTTCGTCGAGCGCGCCCACCTGGGGCCGTTCCACGGCGGCATGGTGCTGGCCGGGCTGGGCGTCTTCATGATCGTGCTGTTGCTCATCACACTGGTGTCGCAGGGGCTGCACGAGGCCAGCGGCGAGGTGCTGCCCAAGTACGACATTGAGGACTTCCTGGGCGACCTCTGGCCGCTGGGCAATGAGAGCGACGATAGCGGCGCGACCGCCACGGCCGGCGGCTCGCCCTGGTCGCGCCTCAGCCGCCGCAAGCGTCGCCGCTCGCAACTGCTGGCCCTGGTCGTGGCCGCCAACCCGCAGCGCCTGGCCGACCGCATCATCGCCGAGCTGCACCGTGGGGCGACGGCGCTGCACGGCCGGGGTATGTTCCTGAAGCAGGAGCGCGATGTGCTGCTGGTGGCCCTGACCGTGACCGAGATCGAGCACCTCAAGGCCATCGTCCGCGAGGAAGACCCCCACGCCTTCATCACCATCATCCCGGCCAAGGAAGTGGTGGGGCAAGGGTTTATTCCTTTAGAGAACCACTAGCAGTTGGTGGCAACCACTGTATGCGCACCGCGTCGCCCAGTTTGCGGAACTCAGGATCGCCGGTCAGCACAACAGCATCTAATTCTTGGGCCAGCGCCGCGGCGAAGGTGTCGCCGTAAGCGATGGCGTAGTTAGCCTTAAGATGGGCTGCGGCGTAGACCCGCGGTCGCGTCACTTCCACTACAGTGAGCGGCAACTCATCCAGTAGCGCCAGCAACTCCGGCAGTTGGTCGCCGCCCTGGCGTCGTTCAAGCTGATAGAGGACTTCGCCCAGATTGATCAGACTGATATACGCCGCCGACCGGCCGTCCGCAGCCTCTTGGAGGATTGATTTAACCTCGATTGCCCCAGGTTCACGCTGAATGTAGGCCAGCAAAGCGAAACTATCAAGAACGTAGCGATTCAAGCGTCCTCTCTTCGCGTGCGTTGTCCCGTTCGCGCTCGGCCAGTAGTTCGGCTGTCATGGATGGCCCTCCGGCAAACATCCCGTACAAGGCCTCAATTGGATCGTCGGGAATTGGGATCAGGTAGATTGCGCCACGGTAGTCAACGAAACGCACCTTGGAGCCGGCTTCCAGGCCATACTTTTGGCGCAACGCTTTGGGAATCACGACCCAGCCCTTGGCCGAAACAGTTGATAGCGTCATAAATGCCTTCCTTGTATATACGGTAGCTCCATTAGTATATACAACAAGCCTGGCGTGAGCAAAGATTCAATAAACCGTTATACCTACGGACAGAAATCGGCCGCGCCCAGGCTGGGGTTGCCATAGCCCATATCGCTCAGCGTCCCCGTCGGGTTGTCCAGCGCGGCCATCTCGCTCTCGATGGTCGCGCACAGGGCGGCCTGCCCCTCCGCGCCCGTCCAGCCGCCCAGCAGCAGCGCCGCGGCGGCCGTCGCCGGGGCGTCGGGGTGGTTGGCTTGCAGCCACTCCAGCCGGCCGGCGGCGCGCGTTGAATCTCCTTGCAAGAGGTCGATCAGCATGAGCCGGAAGGCGGCGAAGCGGTGGATGTCGGCCGTGACCTGCTCCGGCGCGTGGGCGAAGCTGTCGGTGACGACGGCCGGGTCGTTGATGACGGCCTCGTAAAGGGCCAGCGCCCCATCGAGATCGCCGGCGGCCATCCGGTCGTTGGCTTCGTAGAGCAGCAAATGGCGCAGGTTGGTCGGGTCGAGGCGCGTTTCCGCCAGCGTCACCGCCGCGCCGTCCCAACGCCAGACCTCGCTGCGCGTCCGCACCGTGCCCGCCCCGACCGAGCCGATGGCCCCGCCGTGGACGACCAGATCGGCCGCGCCGTCGCCGTTCGTGTCCGTCACCTGGATGTCGGCCGTGGGCATGGCAATGGTCGTGCCGGGGTCGTCGTCGGCCAGCGGCGCGCGCTGCACCAGGTCGGCCAGACCGGCGGCCGTCTGGCCGATGACGCGGTAGTTACTGGTGCAGGTGTGGGCGCCGCAGAACGGCGCGTTGGCGACGATCTCCGGCCGGCGGTCGCCGGTCACGTCGGCGATGGCGATGATCGTCGGCGCGAGGAAGCTGTAGATGTCGCTGCTGGGCGCGGCGTAGTAGCGGAAGACGACGCCATCGCCGTTGACGACCCACAGGTCGCCGGCCGCGCCGAAGGGCGTGCCCGGCAGCGACGGATCATAGAGGACGGCGATCCACTCGTCCAGCAGATCGCCGTTCAGATCGGCGGCGCGCCAATCGGCGTCGCTGCGCTGCACGCCCGACTGCTGCAAGGCGGCGCGTACGGCCGCCGGGTTGACGTTATTGCGCCATAGATCGGTCAGCCACGTCTCCAGCCCCTCCCAGTCCGTCGGCGCGGGGGCCAGCGGGCCGGTGGCCGGGCGGCCGGGCGCGGCCGTCG
>JAIBAS010000411.1 GCA_019695075.1 Promineifilum sp.
TCGCCGTCGTACCACTCTCTGAGGGCGACGTAGTGGCGCTGTTGGTCGTCATAATCGGCCGCTTGCCAACTGGCGAGGGCCAGCGACGCGGGATTGATAGCCGCATTAGCGCCGCGGCCGTTGGGCCGTTGAAAAACTGCGTTGAACATAGCTAGTAACTCCTGCCGTGGGGGCAATCTTCACCAGTCGGGCGAACCCGCCGCTCAGGGCGTCTACCGGATCGCGCACCGCGCCTAACGGAAACGCTGTGATGATGTCCAAAAAACGGCCATTCCACGGCGCAGCCACCATGCGCACATTGCCGCCCGCCGCTTGCGCTGCCACCGGTTCGGCCCTCAAGACCTTGTCACCCGTTGGCCTGTCGGCGTAGACCACGTACCCGGCCAGGCGGCGCGTGGTCGCCTCGGCGCTTTCCTTGCCGCCGCTGCCCGGTTCCTGTTCGTGGCCTATCTCAACATGACCATAGGCGGCCCTATCGGCGGCGGCCGTTTGGACAATCACGCGCTCGCGTTCATCGGCGGCCCATTGCCCCATAATGAGGTCAACGATGGTATAGACGCCGTTATGCTCGGCCAGCAGCAGCCCGGCCGTGTACGCGCCGCCGTCGGTTGTGCCTGCCTTATCCCAGTAGCGCACGTATCGCGCCCCGGCCGGCGCGGCGGCAACGATGGGAAACCATTCCCGCTTGAACATGTTGCCGTCACGGCCGCGGGGGCGCTGCTGATACAACGCGCCCCAGTAGTAATCCCCATTGGCCCGCATGATACCGGCTAGTGTATCAGCCGAATACCGCGCCGGGGCCAACGCCTCGCCCGGCTGCCGGTTGTCAGGCGCAAGGGTGACGGTTGCGGGATAGGCGGGCGGCTCCTCTTTCAGCGCGGGCAAGTGTACCACGTGCCAGTACTCAGGCTCTACCGTCTCGTGGGCCAGCAGGCGGCCGGATAGGTCGTCTTCGTGCCATCGGGTCTGAATGACTACTATGGCCGCGGCCGGTTCCTGCCGGGTGTAAAACGTTGACCTGTACCAGTCCCACTGCCGGGCGCGTATGGTCTCTGAGGCGGCGTCTTCGGCGTTCTTTACCGGGTCGTCAATGATACCCAGATGAAAACCCTTGCCGGTGATGGGGCCGCCGACGCCGGCCGCCCACATGCCGCCGCCTCTGTCGGTTTCCCAATGGCGCACGCCCCAGGCGGTGTCACTGAGGGCGCGGCCGGCGCGGGTGTAATTCTCGCGGGCGTTGCGGCTGAGGGTGTAAGCCAGTTCGGCGGCGTAGCTGTTTAGCCCTACCCACCGCGCCGGATGACGGTAGAGGTAGTAGGCGGCAAAGAGGCGTGATACCAGTTCGCTTTTTCCATGCCGCGGCGGGGCGAAAATCATGAGGCGGGTTAGCTCGCCACTAACCACGCGCTCCAGGACGGCCGATAGCTGGCTTAGGTAGGGATACCATGCATAGCGGGGATTGACGCGGGATACAAAGGCGGGGAAAGCTAGCGCGTGCCCGCGCCGTGCCATAGGCTGCCCAAAGGTGAACGGGCCGGCGTCAATCTGTGGGCGCTGTATCTGAATCGTGGGCACTAAACGCCTCGATTAGCCGAACGGCTTTGTCAGTCATCACGCCATGCAAGATTGCCGCTTCACTAGCCCCCTGCTCCGTTAGCCACGCCTTATCGGTGAACACCTCGGCTTGTGCCTTAAGCGCCCTAAGATTAGCCTCCAGGTATTCGATTAGCAGATCGCCTATTACATTCTCTTTTTGGGGGTCAACAGGAATTGCGCGGGCGCGTCCTTTCCAGTAGCGCAAGGTTGCCTCTGGTATCTGGTATTCAGCGGCGACAGAGTTAAGCGACTGTCCAGCCATAAGCGCGGCCATAGCCGCCGCTTTCTCTGTGTCGCTGTACTGTCGCTTTACACCCATACTACCCCTACACCGTCGCTAAAACGTTTCATTCTGAAACACTCCCCGCCATTATAGCACGTCCATTCGCCACTGTATAGACGCCAAACGGCCGCGCCTGGGGGAGCGCGGCCGTCGGCAGAAACATGAGCAAGCCACGTCTAGAAAGGGCGTTCTAGTGGTGCTATAATGGGAAAAAGGACGCGCCAACCTCCCCTCTTCTCTGTAGCTTTTATCTATTGACTTAATGCACCTTTATGCATTATAATTCTGTGTGTGGGATATTGTAGACAGAGGTAACGCCATGACAGATGACAAGGATAAGGGCGGGCGACCGTCCGGCGAGGAAAAGATAGCGGTCACAGTCCGCCTCCCCGCGGACTTACTCGCAAAAATTGACGCCCTGGCCGACGCAGAGATTCGTAACCGTTCGGCTCAAGTCGAAAAGCTCTTGAAAGATGGATTGGCGAAGGCGTCTAGCGGCAAGGTGCAAAGGCCATGACAGACTATGCACAGTTTATCAGGCATAAAGCCCAGCTGTACGACGATAGCGGCTTCGAGCCAACGTCTGTCCCGTCTTATCTATTCGATTTTCAGGCCGCGCTCGTAGAGTGGGCGGTGCGCAAAGGGCGGGCGGCCGTCTTTGCCGATTGCGGCATGGGCAAGACGCTTATCGAGATGGTCTGGGCTGATAACGTCTATCGGCATACGGGGAAGCCCGTCCTCATTCTGACCCCGCTGGCCGTGGCCCCCCAGTTTGTCCAAGAGGCGGAGCGTTTTGGGATTGACGCGGCCCGGTCACATCATGGCGAAATCGGAGCGTCAATCGTCGTGACCAACTACGAGCGGCTACACCTGTTCAACCCGGACGATTTCGGCGGCGTGGTCTGCGACGAGTCCAGTATCCTCAAGAGCTTTGACGGCGTGCGCCGGACTGAGATTACTGAATTCATGCGGCGTAAGGACTATCGCCTACTGGGCACGGCAACAGCCGCGCCTAACGACTATACCGAGCTTGGTACGTCCTCCGAGGCTCTCGGCTATCTCGGCTATATGGACATGCTAGGCCGGTTCTTCACCAACAAAAAGCACACGGCTCGCCAGATGCGCGGGCGGTGGCGCGACGATAGCGACGGTTGGCGATTCAAGGGCCACGCCGAACAACAGTTTTGGCGCTGGGTCGCGTCCTGGGCGCGGGCGGCGCGGAAGCCGTCTGACCTGGGCTTCTCCGATGGGGCGTTCAATCTGCCGCCGCTTTACATTCAGAAACACATTGTTACCGCCCGCGCCCCACGGCCGGGGATGCTGTTTACTCTGCCGGCTATCGGCCTGCAAGAGCAGCGAGAGGAGCGCCGGCGCACTGTCCGCGAACGTTGCGAGATGGTGGCCGACCTAGTGAACCACACCGGCGCGGCGGCCGTCGTTTGGTGTCACATGAACGACGAGGGTGACCTGCTGGCCCGCCTCATCCCCGACGCCGAACAGGTTAGCGGACGAGACGACGACGACGACAAAGAGGCGAAGTTTGGTCGATTCTCGGACGGGCAGACTCGCGTCATTGTGACGAAGCCCAAGATCGGCGCCTGGGGGTTGAACTGGCAACATTGCCACCATCTGACATTCTTCCCGTCCCATTCCTACGAGCAGTATTACCAGGCTGTCCGGCGCTGCTGGCGATTCGGCCAGCAATGCCCGGTAACGGTTGACATCGTGTCCACCGAGGGCGAGGTCGAGGTGCAAAATAGTTTACAGCGCAAGGCAGACGCGGCCGCGGCTATGTTCACCGAGCTTGTCGCTCACATGAATAACAGCGTTTCGATTGACCGCAGCCGGTCGTATACCGGCATAATGGAGGTTCCCCAATGGCTATCCTAGACCAAGTGATTACCGATCGCTACGCGCTTTACTGCGGCGATTGCATGGAAGTCATGCCTAATCTACCCGACGGCGCGATTCACTTCAGCGTCTACTCGCCGCCGTTCGCCGGGCTGTACCAGTACAGCAGCAGCGAACACGACCTGAGCAACAGCCGCGACTACGACGAATTCATGACGCACTATGAATACGTTGTCAGGGAGATACACCGCCTGACCATGCCCGGCCGCATGACCGCCGTTCATTGCATGGACGTGCCGCGCTCCAACAATGGCCGCTCGGACTCCTTCATGGACTTCCCTGGCGACATTATCCGGCTTCATGAGCGCAACGGATGGGCCTACGTCGCCCGCTATCACGTCTGGAAAGAGCCGTTGGCGGTTCGCAATCGGACGATGAAGAAGGGGCTGGCCCATCAGACCATCGTCGAGGATTCTAGCCGGTGCAGCGTCGCCGCGGCCGACTACCTGCTCGTCTTTCGCCGGGATGGTGATAACCCCGTCCCGGTCGCCCATCCGAACGGCCTGAAGTCCTACGCCGGGGCGCGGCAAATGCCGGCCGATGTCCTCAAATATAAGGACTGGGACGGCCCACAGATTGAGAACCGTTTTAGTCATTGGATCTGGCGGCAATACGCCTCGGCTTTCTGGGACGATGTACGCCTTGACCGCGTGCTGCCCTTTCGGGAGTCACGTGACGAGGAGGACGAGAAGCACGTCCACCCGTTGCAGCTGGACGTTATCGAGCGGGCCGTCGTCTTGTGGAGCAACCCCGGCGAGCGCGTTT
>JAIBAS010000636.1 GCA_019695075.1 Promineifilum sp.
TAAGCCAGCATAAATTTATCAGGAATGAGGTCTAGGCAGTCGTATTTAGGGATAACAATCACGTTTTCGGCGTGCTCTTGTAGCTCCTCTGCCCAATCCAGTATTTGCTCTAGCGGGAAATGTTCAATCCCCGCTCTCTCGCATTGCTCTGGTGTCATAATATCGCGGACGGTCGCATAACGCGGCCGGAACTTCGCCACGGCCGCCATATGCTTATCGTGCTTGTATTTTGAGTATTCATTGTCTATGAACATAACGTCATGGCGGCCACTCAGTTCATGCGTGTAGGGGCACAGCCTGTATCCGCCGCTGTTTATCCCGTACCCCAGCCCGGCCTGCACTGCTAGGCAGCAGGTAGCATCAGCCCCTTGGAGTGTATAAATCACATCTAGCGGCAACTGTCGCGGGTTTGGCCTTGCTCCCTTCTCGACGCCCAGAGGCACTACCCCCCCCTCCCCGTCATAATACAACCCCGCGGCCTCAGCCAACTTCGCCAGCATCGCCGTCACCGCCGCCTCGCCACTCTGGACGCTACTTAGCAGCGCGTCCAGCGCCCCGGCGTCGGCCGTCGCCATCGCCGCGAGTGGGTCATGGGTAGCTAGCAGGTAGTCCGCCTCCGCGTCGTCAACGTCCAGAATCAGCACCGGCCATTGTTGCGGCGCGGCGTCTTTGCGTAGATGACCGTCGATGACCACCAGCGCCCCGCCCTGTCGCTCAGAGCGATAGGCCAAGAGCGCCCCGGCTATACCGACCTCAGATAGCACGCCTTTAAGCGCCTCGGCTTGCGCCGCCGGATGGTCGCGCCAGTTGCCGGGATGGGCCGCCAGGTCGGCGCTATTGACGTACTCTAGCGCCTTGATTCGGTTGCGGTAGTCTGTTGGTTTTTGTTTCATTCTGAAACGCTCACCCCACAGTATAGCACAACCGTTCCCCACTGTATACAGGTGCTAGACGCCAAACGCCCGCCCCTTCTCAGGCGCGGCCGTCGGCTGCAAATGAGCGCGTCGGCGGTTGCCGGGCGACTAGGCCGCCGCTGGAGGTAGAGGATAAGGGGATTATACCACGTCTAGAAAGGGCGTTCTAGTGGTATAATTGGGGGATGAAACCGCGCCAAACCCCTTGACTTTACAATGATAGTTGTCTATACTATTCATTAGATACGATCTGATTAGGAGAGGCAAACATGAGCGATAGTAGACCCGTTTCTGGCGCAGGCCGCCCGGCCGGCGAACCGAAAGAACAGATCAACCCACGGCTCCCTGTCGAGATGGTAGAAGAACTCAAGGCGTTAGCAGAGGCTAACAAGCGAACTATATCCGCAGAAGTAGAAGCGGCCGTCGAGGCGCATCTTCGGCGCGAGTCCTTGCTTCCCGCCTAGCAACCGCCAGCCATCGCGCCTCACGCAAGGCGCGTGAGTAAATGAGCAAAATTAGCGATACGGCAGGGAACCCGCGGGGGCGGGAGAAGGAACGTATCGGAAGTGTAGAGGTAAGAGCGTATGGGCGGCATGAGTATGGCCGACTTGAAGAAGAGGCCTCAGTGGGTTTGTTTCAATGACCAGAAAATACCAGTCAACCCGCGCACCGGCCGATGGGCATCCGTTACCGAGCCGTCCGATTGGGCCGACGCGGCGACGGCCTGGGCCGGGCGCAACCGCCTCCATTTGCCCGGCATAAGTTTTGTTTTTACGCTGGAAACTGGGGTTGTCGGGATTGACCTTGACAAGTGCTTCGATGAAGAGGGGAAGCTGTCGGATACGGCCCGCCAAGTGGTTGATATGGTCAATTCCTACACCGAACGTTCGCCGTCGGGCCGGGGGCTGCACATCTTGGCGATAGGGACTATCCCGCGCTCGGTCAAAACAGCCGGCTTTGAAATGTACAGCCACGGCCGCGCCTTCACCGTCACCGGCAACGTGTTTGAGAACCGGCACGCTATCGAGGAGCGGCCGGTAGAGTTGGAAGCCGTTTTCGCCGTCTTTGCCCCCGCCATTCCCGCGCCGGAGCCTTACGAGCCGTCCGGCCAGATTGGCAGCCGCTACGGAGAGAAGGCGCTATTTAGTGCCATGCGGATTGTCAGCATGGCCGCCGACGGCAGCCGCAACAACACCCTATTCAGCGAAGTCGCGTCCCTGGTGGAATTGGTCAACGCCGGCGCACTGGCCCGCGAAGAGGTTGAGCGCGCCATGACTGCCGCGGCCATAACTAGCGGCTTGACTCTGGAAGAGGCAAGCCGAACGGTTGCCAGCGCCTTTGCCAAAGTCACGAAGGCTCGCGTCATTCCCCCGCCACGACCGCGCTATGTCGCCAGGATGGATGCAGTATGAATGCCGCCGAAGACCAATCCGCCACGTTACTCAGTCAAGCGCCTGACCACGAAGGGCACGCACAATGCACGCTTGCGCTTTACCCTGACCTCTTCAGGCACAACGATAGCCACGGCTGGCTACATTTCACCGGCACGCACTGGGAAACAGAGGGGGCCGAACAGCGGGTTAGACGGGCGATAACCAACACGCTACAGAAGCGGCGTGAGTTGTTCGCTGCTCGCGAGAACATGAAAAGCGCCCAGTACTGCATGAGTTGGAGCAACAACGTCAACGGCACGCTTGTTCAAATGGCTAAGTGTTCGCAGGTCTACACGCCGCCCGGTGCATTCGACAACTACCCCGATCTCCTGAATGTACCTAATGGCGTGATTGACTTGCGAACCGGGGAGTTAATCGAGCGGACGCCCGAACACCTTTTTACCTACTGCCTACCCGTCAAATTCGACCCCGACGCCACCGACGCGGGCGGGTGGCTTCCCTTCCTGGAATCCATCGGCTTGTCGCCGTCGCTAATCGAGTACATGAAAATGGCAAGCGGCTACAGTTTGACCGGCCACACGCGGGAAGAGGTCATGTTCTACCTGTACGGCCAACGGCGGTCAGGGAAGGGCACGTTCGTAGAGACGCTTAACGTTGTCCTGGGAAACCTGTCAACTGGCGTTGATATGAACACCTTTACGTCACGCCGCTACGGGGATACATCCAATTTTGACCTAGCTCCGCTCAAGAACAAACGGTTCATTACGGCCAGCGAGACGGGCCAGAAAGACGGCCTTAACCCCGCCGTGATTAAGAAGATCACCGGCGGCGATGAAATCTACTGCTCATTCAAGCGCCGCGACCACTTTAGTTACCGCCCGCAGTTCAAGGTGTGGCTTACATCCAACTTCCCGGCCAACGTGGATGTTGACGATGATGCGGCCTGGGGCCGGCTGAGGGTCGTACACTTTAGCCGGTCGCACTACGGCCGCGAAGATAAGGCGCTCAAGCACCGGCTTAAGTCGCCCGCGTCTTTGGAATTCATTCTCGCCTGGGCAGTCGCCGGGGCCGTGCAATGGTACGCGCAAGGGGCGCGTGGCCTACCACTACCCGAAGAGGTGGAAAAGACGACCGGGGAGCACCGCGCCGTGCTGGATAGTGTCGCTCAATTCCTCGACCAGCAGTGCCAGATTGACACGGCCGCCGTTGACGATCTAGGCCGGCCAGTGCTGTTTGCGGTCGGTAAAAGCCTGTACGGGGCCTATGGCTCGTGGTGCGAAGACGAGGGTTATATGCCGCTCGGTCGCAAGCGATTTACGGCCTCATTGGAGATGAAAGGCGTCCATTCCGTCGTTAGACGCCTCGGAGATGAGGTGCAGCGGGGTTACGCGGGTGTCGCCCTGTTGTCACAATCCACCAACGGAAGCGGCCCTAAAACACCGCCATTCCAGAGAAAGGAGCCCGCGCCAATCATTCTGTAGGGAGATGGGAATTTCTTAATGTTACGTTTCTGTAACGTGTAACAAATAGTAACGGAGTTTTCGGTATAACCGCCTAAAAATATTTTTAGGCGGTCA
Organism: Promineifilum sp.; assembly: GCA_019695075.1. Taxonomy (GTDB): domain Bacteria; phylum Chloroflexota; class Anaerolineae; order Promineifilales; family Promineifilaceae; genus Promineifilum. The sequence continues at coordinate 3,886 of JAIBAS010000636.1, forward strand.
ACCTGAAATCGCTGTTACTAAATGTAACGTGTAACAGAAGTGTAACGGAAGAGTAGGAAAGGCCAAGAATGATATTCAAAGATATATCCAAAGCCGACACCGATCCGGGGGTTGAACTCCCTCATCTTATGTCCGCAGGGACGCGGTATAAGAAGGCCGATCCTGCTTATTTCTATGTCTACCGCCTCAATCAAAACGAGAAGGTTATTTACGTTGGGATTACTCAAAATCCTGGCGGTCGGTTCGCTCAGTATACAGGCCGCGGACGCTTCGGCGGTCACAACGCAAGTTTAAGCGCCGCACTGAATGGCGGGGTAAACATGACCCTCATCGCCTATCTGCCAGAGAAAGAGGCGCGACAGCTAGAATCGAAATTGATTCGTGAATACCAGGGTTCGGTTGCAAACCGAACTGTGAAACTGTAACGGAGCAACGAACATGCCGTTTATAGCGATTCGAGATGATGGTCAGGGGCGGGTTTATATCGGGGATTTTGACAACCCGCGGGCCGCGCTAGAAGGCGTTGGCCTTGCCTGTCAGGATTGCGGCGCGCCGATGATTATCCGCAGCGGCGACATTGTGCGCGCCCATTTCGCCCACCGCCCCGGCTACGACGACCGCCCCTGCTGGTATCGGACGACGGGCGAAACCGACGCGC
>JAIBAS010000166.1 GCA_019695075.1 Promineifilum sp.
GCGGGCACAGCCGCCCAGGCCGCCCCCCGCAGCCAGGCCGGCCGGAAGCGGCCGTCGGGCAGGGCGCAGAGGAAGGGTAGCAGGGCGGCGAACTGGACGAAGGCGATGAGGTGGGCCGCCGGCCGCAGTGCCGGGTAGAGTTGGGTTGTGGCCAGGGCCAGGGCGCGGGTCGCAGCGGCGGTCAGGACAAACGCCCCGGCGACGGCGGCGAGGTTGGCCGGCCGGCGCCAGATAAAGAGGGCGGCGGCCAGCAGGTAAAAGACAGCGATAGAACCGCTGAGAACGAGAGCGTTACTAGCGTACTGGGGGCGGGCGTAGAAGTCGAGCATGGCCGCCATCTCGGCCGGAGTCAACTGGCCCGGCAGGCAGGCGGCCCCGGCGCAGGGGACGGCGACCGCCCGGGCGTAGGTCTCGATACCCGGCAGGGCCAGGCTAAGGGCGAGCAGGGCGAAGAGCAGCCAGCCGGCCCGCGCCCACCTGATGCTCAGCCTCGTCACCATGCGTCCATTGTAAGATGTGAGGCAGTCAACGCAAAGACGCCAGGCCGTGAGGATGCAAAGATGATTCCGAGCTTTGCGTCCTCGCGCCTGGGCGTCTTGGCGTTGAAAACCCTCCCAAACTGGCTAGGCCGCGAGGGGACGCTCGGCGGCCGGGGTAGGCTCGGCCGTGGCGACGGCGTAGCCCAGCAGGATGTAGGCGCCATAGAAAACGACTGCGAAGCCGGGGATGTTCAGGCGACTGAGCGCGAAGTACACGGGCACTATCACGATGGTCAGCAGCGGCACGAACCGCCGCCAGCCCCGCCAGCGCCGGGCGGCGATGGTCAGGATGCCGACCAGCAGCATGCCGGCCATCTGCACGGCCCAGCCCACGCCGAAGAACGTGCTCTGGTCGTCGACAATGCCGGCCAGATGCAAGACGGAGCCGACAGCGATCAGGCCAAAGCCGATGATCGGTACGAAGCCCAGCGCCCGGCTGAGGGGACTGTCGCCCAGCGCGCCCAGCTGGATGAGGCCGACCAGCCCGGCGATGCTGCCCAAGGCCCAGAGGATACCGGCGATGATGCCCGGCGTATTGGCGAACTCCCCCCAGACCAATGCCCCGATGATCATGGCCGCGCCGCCGAGCATGCACAGGATTCCTAACAAGCGACTGTTCATATTCTTGCTCCTTTCTGACTGGTTTGACTGCACGTTGACGACAGGATAACAGGCAAGGGTTCCCAGGCGCTAGGGGAGGTTTGCCCAAATGTTTGGGAAGCTGTAGGGCGGGTTGGCAACCCGCCCTACGAGAAGAATCCTTGACTTGAAAATACCCCTTGAATTATACTTCCGGTAAGGAGAATGCAATGAACGAGACAGTGGCAAGGAACAGGCCAAAGGTCATTCAGGCTACCATTACCGGCAAGAACCAGATCACCATTCCGGCAGTTGTTGTTCGCGAGCTTCAACTGGAGCCGGGGATGCGGCTGGAGTTTGAACTGAGCGGAGTGCGGGCGGTGGTTGTGCGCCCGGCTCTCACGCGCGCCGAACGCGTGAGACAGATCGAAGAGAAGTGGCAGCCATTGTTTCCGCCGGGAAGCGATCCGATTGGCGACCTCATCCGCGAGCGCGAACAAGAGGATGAGGACATGGAGCAGCCATGATTACGCATGTGCTCGATACATCGGCCTGGATCGCTCACCTTCAGCGCGAACCGGGCTGGAAGGCAGTTAGCGAGATATTGGCAGGCCCAGAGACGGCCGTGGGTATCTCAGTTCTTAGTCTGGTCGAGTTGCATGCGCGGTTGTGCTCTCTGGGCGACGAGCACAAGTTTAGCGAGGTTGTCGAAGACTATCGGGAGTTATTTGCCCAGATTATTTCCGTGGACGAGACGATTGCCCTCCGCGCTATCGCTCTGCGCCAGACGGCTCCCGCCCGCGTGCCTGCCATCGATGCCCTCATCGCCGCCACGGCCGCCCACCACGACGCCGTCCTCGTCCACCGCGACCCGCATTTTCTGGCCCTGGCGGGCGAGGCCGTGCGGCAACAGGGTCTTTAGGCCGACGCCGGTTCTCTTTTCTGGAGCATCAGCACGCCTTGCTGGTAGAGAGTGTCAGGGCAAAAGCCCTGGCCGTTCTGCCACTGGACGCTGCCGAGGAATGGCCGCACGGAGTTGAAGGCGCGCGGGTCCCGGAGTTCGTCGCGATTAGAACATCCGCCCAACTTGAGCTATAATCCCCTTCGCCGACAACCGCGACCGACTGTGAATCCGCCGCTCTCCTTGTCCTGGCCGGTGGGTTCCGAAGCTGAATCGCCTGTGCATTGCGCGACCGCTCGCTGACATGACTGTAACGCAAGAGATTAAAAGCCGGCTCGATCTCGTCGACGTCGTCCAGGACGCCGGCGTGCAGCTGCGCAAATCGGGGCGCAACTGGGCCGGCTTCTGCCCCTTCCATCCCAACACCAAGACGCCTGCCTTCTATATCTTCCCTGAAAGCCAGACGTGGCGCTGCTTTGGGGCCTGCGCCGAGGGGGGCGATGTCTTCTCCTTCGTCATGAAGAAGAACGGCTGGGACTTCAAGGAGACGTTGACGGAGTTGGCCAAGCGCGCCGGCGTCACCCTGGAAGACCACCGGCCGCGCGACAAGGCCCACGAAGCGGCCGAAGTCCGCCAGGCCGCCCTGCTCGACGCCGCCTCGCACTACTTCCACCAACTGCTGCTCCACGCGCCGCAGGCCGAGGCTGCCCGCCGCTACGTCGCCGACCGGCTGCTCAACGATGACACCGTGGCCACGTTCCGGCTTGGCTTCGCCCTCGATAGCTGGGATGCCCTGCGCACCCACTTCAGCGCCCAGGGCTATAGCGAGGACGAGTTGCTGGCCGCCGGCCTGCTGACCGAGAACGAGGAGCGCCACCGTCGCTACGACCGCTTCCGCAACCGCCTGATCATCCCCATCCGCGATAGCGACGGCCGCGTCGTCGGCTTCGGCGCGCGCACGCTCGACCCCGACGGCATCCCCAAGTACCTCAACAGCCCCCAGACGGCGCTGTTCGACAAGGGCCATCTCATCTTCGGGCTGGACACGGCCAAGCGCCACATCCGCGAAGCGCGCCAGGTCGTCCTCGTCGAGGGCTACATGGACGTGATGCAGGCCTGGCAGCACGGCTACCGCAACGTCGTCGCCCAGATGGGCACGAGCCTGACCGAGGCGCAGTTGCGGCTGCTGCAAAAGCTGACCAAGCGCTTCGTGCTGGCCCTCGACCCCGACGCCGCCGGGGCCAAGGCGACGCTGCGCAGCCTGCAACTGGCCCGCGAGACCCTCGACCGCGACCTGGACGTGACCTTCGACGCCCGCGGCCTGGTGCAGCTGGAGGGGCGGCTTCGGGCCGACATCCGCATCGTCACCCTGCCGGAGGGGCAAGACCCCGACAAGCTCATCCGCACCGACCCGGCGGCCTGGCCGCGGCTGCTGGCCGAGGCGCGGCCGGTGGTGGACTACATCATCCGCGTTGTCGCCGCCGAACTGCCGCCGGGCGACGCCAAGGCCAAGAGCGCCGCCGCCGCCCAGGTGTTGCCGCTCATCCACGACATCGCCGAGCCGGTGGAGCGCGATCACTACCTGGGCGTGCTCAGCCAGGCGCTGGACGTGGACATCAAGGCGTTGCGCGCGGCCGAGACGCGCCTGAAGAAGGCGGGCGGGAAGGGCCAGGGACGAGGGGCCAGGGAGCAGGGGCAGCCGCCGGCCGCCAGTCCGCGGCCAGCGACGGGCGACCAGCCACCGCCATACGACGAGCCGCCGCCCTATTGGGACGACGCCCCGCCGGGCGACTTCGACGCCCCCCGCGGCGCGATTGGCCAGCCGGGCAGCAAGATCGCCGGCGACCTGCGCCGGCCGCCGCGCCTGGAGGAGAACTTCCTGCGCCAATGCCTGGAGTACCCCGGCGCGATCCACCACATCAACCGCATCCTCAGCCGTCAGGGCGAGCCGGAGGTCAGCGCCGCCGACTTCGAGCGGGCCGAGGATCGCGCCCTGCTGCAAGTCGTCCTGGAACGCGCCCAGCCCAGTGGGCCGGAGGTTGCCACGATTGAGGAATTGTGCAATAGTCTAGACGCGGTGTTGGCAGAGCGGGTGCGGAGCCTCATGGCCCTTCCCCCGTCGCCCGGGCTGAAGTTGGATCGGCTACCCGACTCCCTGGCGCAATCGGTGCTCGATTGGCGGTTAGAGAAAATCCGCAAGCGGATATCCGAACTGAAGCAGTTGCGCGCCAGCGAACATGAGCCGGAGTCGGCCGAGGAGTTAACCCGGCTCTACAGCGATCTGCTGGCCACATCGCAACCGGCGATGCGGCGCATCCATCAGGCCAAGGATGCGTTGTCGGCCCAGGGGCGGCGGCGCGCCGAGAGTGGCGCCGGCCGCCGCGCCCGCTGAAGTGGAGCAGTCTGACAGACTGCGCTACGTTGAACGGACTCAGTTGCACATGGAGATGTACCCCGAAGCGGATACGCCGGAATTTGGCGACAGGGATGACGACGCCGCCGACGAGGCGCTGAGCGCCGAGCCGCTGGACGTTGAGGCATTGGTGCGCAAGGCCCGGCGGTCACGCCAGATCGCCGAGTCTGACGTGCAGACCATCCTGGCCACCGCCAACGAGGAGGAGGCCGAGGCGCTCTACGAACGCCTGCAGAAGCTCAACATCCGCATTGTCTCGGCCGACGGCGAACCCATCGACGACCCCGGCGACATCGGCCTGCTCGACCGGCTGGACGACCTCGACGAAGAAGACGACGACTACCACCTCAGCGACGCCGAAGACGACCCCGTCCACACCTACCTGAAGGAGATTGGCCAGGTTCCCCTGCTGACCGCCGAGCAGGAGATCTGGCTGGCGACGCAGATGCAGGCGTTGCGCGTGCTGGAGCGGCTGAACCAGGACGTGGGCCTGAGCCGGTCAAACGGCAACACGCGCCGCCGGCGCGGCCGTCCTGTGGAAGAAGCCCCCGCGGCCGAGCGCCCGGTCAACCAGAACATGCTGCGCGCCCAGGCGATGGTGCTCAACTACCGCAATCTGCTGGAGAACTGGCAGTGCGCCCGCGAGAGCGCCGTGACCATCGGCGTCACGCCGCCGGAGCTGGCCCCGTTGCTGGTCGAGGCGCGCGCCCTGCACGCCGACGGCCCGCGCGCCGGCCGCTCCTACATTCACCACTACCTCAACGATGGCACGTGGGGGCAGGATGAGTCGTGGACCGACCTGGCCGAGTGCCTCTTCGCCGTGCTGACCGCCTTCTACCTGCTGCCCAACGAGCTGGCCGACGAGATCGGCCGGCGGCTGCAAGCGGGCCGCGAGTTACCTACGGCCGGCGAGGTCGATGACCTGCTCTTCCCCGGCGACGCCTCGCTCAGCTACAACGAGTACATGATCCGCGACCGCGCCGAGGAGGCCAAGGCCAACCTGACGCGGGCCAACCTGCGCCTGGTCGTCAGTGTCGCCAAGCGCTACATGGGCCGCGGCATCCATCTGCTCGATCTGGTGCAGGAGGGCAACGTCGGCCTGTTGCGCGCCGTGGAGAAGTTCGACCACACCAAGGGCTTCAAGTTCAGCACCTACGCCACCTGGTGGATTCGCCAGGCCGTGAGCCGGGCCATCGCCGACCAGGCCCGCACCATCCGCATTCCCGTACACATGTACGACACGATCAACCGCATCGTCAAGGTGCAGCGCGAACTGGTGCAGAAGCTGGGCCACGAGCCGAGCACGGAGGAGTTGGCGCTGGAGTTGGACTACCTCTTGCCGGAGGAGTCAGCGGCCATCAAGGCGGCCCTGGCGGCCGATCAGCCCATCGACCCGATGCTCGACCGCAAGTGGCGACAATCGGTGGCTAAGATCCGCGACATCCTGCGCATCGCCATGGATCCCATGTCGCTGGAAACGCCGGTGGGCAGCAACGACGACTCGACCGAGTTGGGCGACTTCCTGGCCGACGAGAGCATCATTGAGCCGGGCGATGCCGCCTCGCGCGAGTTGCTGCGCGAGCAAATCCGCAACGTTCTGGGCTTTCTGAGCGAGCGCGAGCGCGAAGTGCTGGAGATGCGCTTCGGGCTGAACGACGGCAAGGACCACACGCTGGAGGAAGTCGGCAAGAACTTCGGCGTCACGCGCGAGCGCATCCGCCAGATCGAGGCCAAGGCCCTGCGCAAGCTGCGCCACCCCAGCCGCAGCAAGTCGCTGCGGGACTATTTGCAGTAGCGGCGCGGACTACGGCGCCCGGCACGCATAACAGGAACGGCCGGACTGGCTTGCCAGTCCGGCCGTTCTTACTGCGGGGTGCTGTTGCTGCGCCTACTCAGCGATGGGCGCGATACCGAAGTCGATCCAGCCCGTATCCGTGCCCGTCAGGATAGTCTGCGTGCTGTCAGAAGTAATATAGTACCCTTCCGGCGCGGTCAGCTTGACCGTGACCCACATGTCAATAGGCAGGCGCGGGAAGCCCCACGTGCCGAAGCAAGGCCGCACGGGGTTGGGGTTAATCTCGTCGTTCACTAGCAAGTCCTGGTAGGTACACATCGAGACCTCATCCTCGCCCGCTGCACGATAGGGCGCTGACTCGTCGGTGAACTCATCGTAGGCCGGGGTGATGATAGTCAGCGTCGCGCCGACGTAGCGCCAGACCTCCTCGCTCTCCACCCACTGATACTCGCCGCCGTAGCCTTCCTCGCCCACGTCCCACACGCCGTTCAGGTTTTTGTCAATATAGACAAGGCCCTGGATGTCAATCTTGCTATCGGCGGCGGCCGTCTCAGTCGTCATGGCCACGCCGGCCACCAGCAGAACCAGGCCCAATAGCACAATACTCAGTCGTCTTACGTTCAACATGATCTTTTTCTCCATTGTCGTAGTGATTGATCGGTCGGAGTTCCCGCGAACCCGCGCGCCGTCCGGGCGCAACCGGGGTTCGGGTCGGTTTGTCGGCTGTCAATCGGGTTGTCATTCACTTTGGGCAGTATAGGCCGGGCATGTTTGGACTCTGTGAAGAAACGTCGCACAGTGTGTAAAATGCGCCTTGCCTAGAAAGCCGCGAAAGCCGCTTGACACGCGCCGCAGACGGTTTATAATGCAGGTTCTGATACAGGCGCGATGCAGTTGTTGTGTTGCGTCTCGATAGGCAATGCGTTGACCGGGACGAGTAGCCGCCCGAACCGCGCCAGAGAGCGAGTCGCCATCGGCTGAGAGCGACCGCCGCGAGCGAGGCAGCGAAAACCCCCCGGGAGCGGCCGGCAGAACGGTTGAGGCGAACCCACGGTTTGCCTCTATCGGGCAGACCAACCGTCTGCCCGTCCAACTAAGCCGGCCCGGCCTGGCCCCGTTATCGGCCGTTATGAGATCGAGGCCGCGCGCGGCCTCGGAAGTTGGGTGGAACCGCGACCGCCGTCGCCCCAATACGGGGCGGCGGCGTTTTTCTTTGTCTCGCGCAAAGACGCAAAGAATGCAAAGTTCTTTGCTTGGCGTTCTTTGCGGCTTTGCGTGAGATGGTTCTGAGGTGAGACATGGCAGACAATGGTAACGTCCCTTATAACCAGACGGAGCTATACCGCATCCGTCACTCGGCCGCCCACGTCATGGCCGAGGCGGTGACCGACCTCTTCCCGGAAGTGCGCCTGGCCATCGGCCCGCCCATCGAGGACGGCTTCTATTACGATTTCGACCTGGGCCTCGACGAGCGCGGCAAGCCGCGTACCTTCGCGCCCGAAGACCTGGAGCGCATCGAGGCGCGCATGCTGGAGCTGTTGCGCGAGAACGCCGTGTTCGAGCACTCGACCATGCCCGTTGACGACGCCCTGGCTTTCTTCGCCGGGCAGCCCTACAAGGTCGAACTGATCCGCGACCTGGCCGCGGGCAAGGTCGATGAGATGGGCAACCCGACGACGGAGCCGGCGCGCGAGGTGGGCATCTACCGCCAGCGCGACTTCGTCGATCTGTGCCGCGGCCCCCACGTGGCCCGCACACGCGATATCCGGCCCAACGCCGTCAAGCTGCTGCGCACCAGCGGGGCCTACTGGCGCGGCGACGAGCACAACCCGCAACTCCAGCGCATCTACGGCACGGCCTGGAGCAACAAGGCCGAACTGGACGAGTACTTGCAACGGCTGGAGGAGGCCCGCCTGCGCGACCATCGCCGCCTGGGCAAGCAACTGGGCCTGTTCCACATCTCGCCGCTGGTCGGTTCCGGCCTGCCGCTGTGGCTGCCCAAGGGCGCGGTGTTGCGCGAGACGCTAGAGAGCTTCCTGCGCCAGGCGCAGTTGGAGCGCGGCTACCTGCCGGTCATCACCCCCCACATCGGCAACCTCAACCTCTACAAGACCAGCGGCCACTACCCCTACTACAAGGACAGCCAGTACACGCCCATCAAGGTCGATGAGGAGGAGTTCCTGCTCAAGCCGATGAACTGCCCCCACCACATCGAGATCTACCGCAGCGAGCCGCGCAGCTACCGCGACCTGCCCTACCGGCTGGCCGAGTTTGGCACGGTCTACCGCTACGAGAAGAGCGGCGAGTTGACCGGCCTGACGCGCGTGCGCGGCTTCACGGTGGACGACTCGCACCTCTTCGTCGCCCCGGAACAATTGGAGGAGGAGTTCATCGCCGTCGTTGATCTGATCCAGTACGTTTTCAGCACGATCGGCTTCAACGACTTTCGCGCCCGGTTGGGCACGAACGACACGGATAGCGACAAATACGCCGGCGCGCCGGAGATGTGGCAGCGCGGCATCGCCGCCATCCGCCAGGCGGCCGACAAGCTGGGCCTGAACTACAGCGTCGAACAGGGCGAGGCGGCCTTCTATGGCCCCAAGCTGGACTTCATCTTCCGCGACGTGCTCAAGCGCGAGTGGCAATTGGGCACGGTGCAGGTAGACTTCCTGCTGCCGGAGCGCTTCGACCTGGAGTACACCGGCGAGGACGGCCAGAAGCACCGCCCGGTGATGATCCACCGCGCCCCGTTCGGCAGCATGGAGCGCTTTGTGGGCATCCTCATCGAACACTTCAACGGCGCGTTCCCGCTGTGGCTGGCCCCAGTGCAGGCTGTGGTCATTCCCATCGCCGACCGGCACGTGGCCTATGGGCGCGAGGTCGCCGCCGCGCTGCGGGCCGCCGGGTTGCGCGTCGAGATCGACGAGGGCAGCGAGCGCATGAACAAGAAGATCCGCGAGGCCCAGTTGCAGAAAATTCCCTACATGCTCGTCATCGGCGACAAGGAGGCCGAGGCGCGGGCCGTGGCCGTGCGCACGCGCGACGAGCAGGACCGCGGCGCGCAACCGCTGGATGCGTTCATCGCCGCGGCCAGGGCGCTCATCGCCGCGCGCGCGCTGGAGCTATAAGATGCGCCCCCAGGACACAGCCGAACCCTACGAGGCGACAGACCTCTACCGCCTGCGCCACACGACCGCGCACGTCATGGCCCAGGCGGTGCTGGAGTTCTTCCCGCAGGCCAAGCTGGGCATTGGCCCGCCGGTGGTCGATGGCTTCTACTATGACTTCGATCTGGGCACAGACGGGGACGGCCGGGCGATCACCTTCACGCCGGCCGACCTGGAACGCATCGAGAAGCGCATGCGCCAGATCATCGCCGGCAAGTTCCCGCTGCGCTATCGCGTTGTCTCGGCCGGGGAGGCCCGCGAGTTGTTCAAGGAGCAGCCCTACAAGCTGGAGATCATCGACGGGCTGTTGCGCGGCGAGTTCAACGAGTACGGCGACGATGTCGAGGACAAGGCCCGCGCCATCGAGAACCTGGTCATCAGCACTTACCGGCAGGACACCTTCGAAGACCTGTGCAAGGGGCCGCACGTAGCCCACACCGGCCTGATCCCGGTCGATGCCTTCCAGCTCATGAGCACGGCGGCGGCCTACTGGCGCGGCGACCAGTCGCGGCCGATGCTGCAACGCATCTACGGCACGGCCTGGTTCAGCAAGAAAGACCTCAAGCGCCACTTGCAACTGGTGGAGGAAGCCAAGAAGCGCGACCACCGCAAGCTGGGCCGCGAGCTGGAACTCTACATCATGGATGAAGAGATCGGCCCCGGCCTGCCCCTGTGGCTGCCCAACGGCAACATCCTGCGCGAGGAACTGGAGAAGCTGGCCAACGAGATGGAGGACGCCGGCGGCTACCAGCGTGTGGCCACGCCCCACATCGCCAAGGAGGAGCTGTATCTGCGCAGCGGCCACCTGCCTTACTATGCCGAGTCGATGTACCCGCCGATGGAACGGGAGGACACGCGCTACTATCTGAAGCCGATGAACTGCCCGTTCCACCACAAGATCTACGCCAGCAAGCCGCGCAGCTACCGCGATTTACCGCTGCGCCTGGCCGAATACGGCATGATCTACCGCTACGAGCAGAGCGGCGAGCTATTCGGGCTGATGCGCGTGCGCGCCGCCGAGCAGAACGACGCCCACATCTATTGCGCCGAGGAGCAGATCGAGGCCGAGTTCCTGGCCGTCATCGACCTCTACCGCCACTACTTCGACCTGTTCGGCATCGACCGCTTCGAGATGCGGCTGAGCATGCACGACCGCAGGGGGCTGGGCGTGAAGTTCTATGACGACGAGGCCGCCTGGCTGAAGACCGAGGCCATCATCCGGGGGGTGATGCAGCATGCCGACGTGCCCTTTGTCGAGGCGCGCGGCGAGGCGGCCTTTTATGGCCCGAAGATCGACGTGCAGGCCTGGAGCGTCATCGGCCGCGAGTTCTCTCTTGCCACCAACCAGGTTGATTTTGTCCAGCCACTGCGCTTCGGGCTGACCTTCACCAACCGCGACGGCCAGCCGGAGATGCCCTACTGCATCCACCGCGCGCCATTGGGCGCCCACGAGCGCTACATCGGCTTCCTGATCGAACACTACGGCGGCAACTTCCCCGTGTGGCTGTCGCCGGAGCAGGTGCGTGTCATCCCCATCACCGACGACCACCACGACTACGCCCGCCGCGTGGCCGAGACACTGCGCGAAGCCGGCATCCGCGTCCGCGCTGACCTGGGCAGCGACCGCATGGGGGCTAAGATTCGCGCCGCGCAACTCATGAAGGTGCCCTATATGGTCATCGTCGGCGGGCAGGAGGCGGCCGCGGAGACGCTGGCGGTGCGCTACCGCGACGGCGAGCAGCACAACGACATGCCCCTGGCTGTGTTTGCCGCCCACGTGGCCAAGCGCATCCGCGCGCGTTCGGCCGAGCTATAGCCCGTGGCCCGACGCGCCGCTGCCCGACATCATTATGAGCACTGCCACCACTATCCCTACCGATGGCGCCGCCGCGGCGGCGCCATCGCCACGCCGCCGGCATCTGTGGGCGGCATTGTTCTTCCTGCTGCTCGTGCCGGCGGCCAACTACCCGTTGGTGCGCCATCTGGGCACGCACGTGGCCAGCAACGCCGGCGACGACACCTTCGAGGTGCTCTGGCAGCTGGCGGCGACGGCGCGGGCCGTCTTTGAGACCCACACCAATCCGTTCTTCACGCCCGATGTCTTCTACCCCCACGGCTGGTATCTGGCCAGCGGGGCGCAGCCGACGTGGTACTACACGTTGCTGTCGCCGCTGACGGCCGCCGTCGGGCCGGTGGCGGCCTATAATCTCATTGTCCTGAGCACGTTCGTCGTCGCCGGGTTCGGCGTCTACTTGCTGGGGCAATGGCTGACGGGCCGTTGGCTGGCCGGGGTCATCGCCGGCTGCGCCTACATCCTGGCCCCATTCTTCACCGTCCGCGTCGGCGGCCACGCCCACGTGCTCTTCGCCATGATGTTCCTGCCCTATGCGTTGGGGGCGACGTTGCGGGCCATGACCGCGCCGGTGCGGGCGTGGCGTTGGGTGGCGCTGGGCGGCATCGCCCTGGCGGCAACGATCCTGTCGCACTGGTACTTCCTGTTCATCGCCACGCTGCCGCTGGTCGCCGCGGCGCTGAGCGTCCACTCGACGGTGGCCTGGCGGGCGCGGTTGGCGCGGCTGGCCGTTCTGGGCGGCATCGCCCTGGCGCTCATCGCCCCGGCGCTACTGCTGACCCAGCAGGCGCGCGGGGCCATGTTCCCGCAGGGGGGCACGTTCCGCCTCTCCGACATCGAGCAACACGGCATCAGCCCCGACTACTACCTCGGCCCCAACCCGACGCACCCCTGGATGCGGGGCCTGACCGCGCGCTTCTTCCCCGTGCGTGGCGAGGCCGACATCGCCGGGCTGGGTTACACGGTGCTGGCGCTGGCCATCGTCGGTCTGCTGGCCACGCCCCGACGGCAGACGCGGCCGTTCGTGGTCATGGCCCTGCTTGCCTTCGTGCTCAGCCTGGGGGCGACGCTGCGCTGGCGCGGCGAGCGCGTGCTCGTGGCCGCGCCGCCGTGGCTTGTGCGCCTCGTGTCGCCACTGACGCGCGACCTGGTCTTGCCGGCCGGGCAACTGCCTATCCTGCTGCCCAACGTCCTGCTCTACTACGCCCTGCCGTTCTACTCCTCCCTGCGCGTCTGGGCGCGCTATGCCGCGCCGCTGCAACTGGCGGTGGCCCTGCTGGCCGGCTTCGGCGCGGCCTGGCTGTTGAGCCGGGGGCGCGGCGGGACGGCGCTGGCCATCTTGCTGGGCGCGCTGATCATCTTTGAGGGCTGGACGCTACCCTATACCGCCTTCAGTGACGTGACCCTGAGCGACCGCGCCGTCAACGACTGGCTGGCGGCGCAGCCCGACGGCACGGCCATCGTCGAGTATCCGCGGCCGTGGGTGGACGTGATGGCCATGTACAGCCAATCGCTCCACGGCCAGAGCGTGGTCAACGGCTACATGTCTTTCATGCCCGACTATCTGGCCCACGTAAACGAGCAACTGGGCGAGTGGCCCAGCAAGGCGGCCATTCCGCTCTATCGCGAGTGGGGCATCGACTACGTCGTCGTCAGCCGGATGGACGACGACGACGCTTTCCGCGAGACCATCTGGCCGGCCATCACCGACATCGGCGCGCTGTGCCCCGTGGCGACCTTCCCCGACGCCTTCCGCTTCCGCGACTTCACCGGCACGGCCGTCTTCGCCGTGCGCCCCTTCCCCGGCGCGCCCTGCCCGACGCCGTAGCCCGCCGTAGCCACACAAACAAAAAGCGCGTCCTTGGGAGACGCGCTTTCTGCGTAAGGAGGGTCAGAAACGATGGGCCGTCGGGTGCTCTCGGCGGCCCACCGGAAGCAAGGGGGTGGTTAAGCGCCGAAGCTCGTGTCCGTCGTCGTCGAGTCCGGGGTCGTCGTATCCGGGACGGTCGTGTCGGGGATGCTCAGCGAACCGCGCGGGCCGCCGTGGCCGTGGCCACCACCGTGGCCGCCGTGGCCGCCGCCGAAGCCGAAGTTGAAGGTCGTCGTCGGCAACTGGGCCAGCAGGGCATCGGCCTGGGCCTGGGTGATCGCGCCGGCGTCCACCGCCGCGGCCAGGGCTGTCTCATAGGCCGAGCGCACGGTGGCGTTCAGCGTGTCGGTGTCCAGGTAGTAGCCGGCGGCCTTCTGGGCCAGCCGCAGATCGGCCTCTTCCTGGGTCAACTCACCGGCGGCCACGCGGTCGGCCAATTCCGTCTTGTAGACTTCCAGCTTGGCTGCTTGCAGCTCTTCCAGGCTGATGCCCAGGGCCGCGGCCAGGAACTCGTTCTTGTCGTAGCCGAAGCGACTGCCGCGCATGCCCTCACTGGCCGCCTTCAGGGCCTCGCCCTCTTCGGCAGTGATCTTGCCGTCGGCCACGGCCTGGTCGATCATGGCGATGCGGGCTTCTTCCTCGGCCGCCTGAAGCTCTTCCAGGGTGATGCCGAGCTGGTCGGCCAGGGCCTGGTCGTTGTCGCTGATGCTCGTGCTGGGCGTGGTCGCGTCCGGCACGGTGGTGGAGGGCGCGCTGGGGGTCGTCGTCTGGGCCAGGGCTGCCGTGGCGACGCCGCCGAGCAGCCCCAGGGCCACCAGTCCACCGATCAACACATTCGTCACTTTCTTGGGAACCATCTTATACAATCTCCTTTGTCTGGTTGCGCCGCTCGCGGGGAGGGCGCTGGTTTTTTGTTTCACTGTCAACAGGATAGCCGCCGAATGTTCAGACAATTTAAGGATGTTGTTGGGAACCTGTTGGCGGTTGCCTAGTGGCGGATGAGTTGTGCCGGCTCAGTTCGCCGCCACGCCGTTGACGTACAGGGTGAAGCCATTGGCGACAACACCGTCCAGACTGCCATTGAACGCGGTCACGTAGGCGTCGGCGGTCAGGCTCCAGGTGCTCGTCGCGTCCAGCGTCACGGCCACCTCGCCGGCCTGGCCGTCGGGATTGATCGTGCCGGTGAAGACGCTGCCGTCGGTCAGGCTCATATCCAGGGTCGAGATGTCATCGACGATGATGACGCCGTCCATCGTCTGCTGCGCGGTCGTCAGGACGACTTGCGCGCCATTGGCCCCGGCTGTGCCCCAGCCGCGGCTGCTGCTGTTGCCGGAGATGCGAAAGAGGGTGTCGTTGGCCAGGGTCAGGGCCACGTCGGACAGGCTGATGGTGGCGCTGGTGTTGGTGACGTAGAACAGGTCGCCGGCCAGAGCCGTCAACGAGCCGCCGGTCATGCTGAAGCTGGCCTGGCCCACGTCGGCGTCGCCCGACATGCTCTGGTAGATCATCACGTTCTGGATGTTCTCGCTGTCGGCCTGGCCGGCCATATTGCCGGTCACGTCGCTGTCGATCAGGGTGACCGCGTTCTTGCCCTCGACGACGACGGCCTCGGAGTTATTGGCGGTCAGCGTGGCGTTGGCAACGGTGATATTGGCCGTCGAATAGATGGCCGGGCTGCCTGTGCCGTTGCTGACGTAGACGCCGCCGTCCACGTTGACCGTGCCGCCGCCGCGGTCGCTGCGAATGGCCGCGGCGGAGTTGCCCTGCGTCTCAACATCGAGGTTGGTGGCGTTGGTCGTGCCGCCGCCGGTGGTCTGGATGCCGCCGGAGTTGTTGGCCGTGGTGCGGATGACGCTGTCGGCGATGTTGACCGTGGTGCCTTCGCCATAGCTGAAGACGCCGTTGCCATTCGGGGCGCTGGTGTTGACCGTGGCGTTGACAATCGTCACCGTCGCCCCGTTGAGCGCCAACAGCCCGGCGTTCATGCCGTAGAAGTCGCCGTTCTCGGTGCTGGAGGTTTCGCCGGCCGTCTTCGCGATGGTGACGCCGTCGAGTGTGACCGTCGCGCCGTCAATGCGTAGGGCGTTCTCGTCGTCGCCGGTGGAGGTGTAGGTCGCGCCGGTGACGGTCGTGTCGGTGTCGATGGTGTTGGCCGCCGTGCCGTTGGTGACGGTGGCCGAACCGCCGAAGCCGCCGGGCGGCGCGCCACTGGGTGGTTCGCCGGGCGGTTCGCCGCCGGCGGGGCCGGTTGTGGCCGCGCTGGTGGT
>JAIBAS010000082.1 GCA_019695075.1 Promineifilum sp.
AGACCATCCTGGCCGGCCGGCAGGCGGTCGTCGATAGCCGCCGGGCAACGCTCAACCAGGCCGACGGGCAGCTGGAGCGCCTGCGCCGCCGCGTGGACGCGCTGCGCGGCCAATTGGCCGAGGGCGAGGGCGAAGATGAGGCCGCCCTGGCCGTGGCCGAGCGGCGGCTGATCGAGGTGGAGACGGAGTTGGCTCCACTGTTGGCTTCGGCCGAGAGCGACCGCGCCCTGCTGGCCCGCTTGCAGGCCGACCTTTCGCCCCGCCAGCGCCACGCCCACGAGTTGGAGACGCAACTCACCCAGACCCACATTCGCCAGACGCAGCAGGAGAACCACATCGAGGCCCTGCAAGAGCGCATCCGCGCCGACCTGGGCCTGGTGGCCCTGAGCTATGACGCCGAGCAGATGGGGGCCACGCCGCTGCCCATGCGCGACGTGGTCGCCGAGTTGCCCGTCGTCGCCGAACTGCCGGCCGACATCGAGGAGAACATCCACCACTATCGCGGTCAGTTGCAACGCATGGGGCCGATTAACCCGGACGCCCCGGCCGAGTTGGCCAGCACTGAGGAGCGCTTCGAGTTCATGACCCAGCAGGTGGCCGACCTGAGCGAGACGGACGAGCGGCTGCGGACGGTCATCGCCGAACTGGACGAACTGACCTCGGTCGCCTTTGCCCGGACGGTCGAGCAGGTCAACGGCATCTTCGACCAGACCTTCCGCCAGTTATTCGGCGGCGGCTCCGGCCGGCTGGCCATGACCGACCCCGACGACCCGACGACCAGCGGCGTGGAGATCATCGCCCGCCTGCCCAACCGGCGCGAGCAGGGGCTGGCCCTGCTGTCGGGCGGCGAGCGTTCGCTGACGGCCGCGGCGCTCATCTTCGCCCTGCTGCGCGTCGCGCCGCCGCCCTTCTGCGTCCTCGACGAGGTCGATGCCGCCCTGGACGAGGCCAACGTCAATCGCTTCCGCGACCTGCTGAGCGAGTTGAGTGGGCAGACGCAATTCATCCTCATCACCCACAACCGCGGCACGGTGCAGGCGGCGCACACACTCTATGGCGTCAGCATGCAGCCGGATAGCGCCAGCCAGGTCATCTCCATCAAGCCCGAAGAGTACCTGAGCCGCACGGCCGAGTCGTAGTGTGGCGCGATTCTCCGAATCGCTCTTCTGCGGTGGGCGCGGGAGGCGATTCGGGAGAATCGCGCCACCTTGTGGGTGGGGGAGGCGATTCGGGAGAATCGCGCCACGAATTGCCGCCTTGCCCCGCCTCTCTTATAATGGTCTTAGCAAGCAAGACACCGGGCGGTCGCCTCTGACGCCATCACCGCCGACCGGCCCGCCCAATCTGAGGAAACACGAAGACATCATGCGTACCCCATTCGTTGCAGGCAACTGGAAGATGAACAAGACGGCCGACGCCGCCGTAGAATTCGTCCGCGAGATCGCCGCCGATCTCAACGCCATCAACGGCATCGACATCGCCGTCTGTCCGCCCTTCATCGCCATCCCCGCCGTGGCCCGCGCCCTGGCCGGGACGCGCGTCCGTGTTGGCGCGCAGAATATGTACTATGAGACCAGCGGCGCTTACACCGGCGAGATCTCCCCGGCCATGCTGCAAGGCCTGTGCCAGTACGTCATCCTGGGCCACTCCGAGCGCCGGGCCTACTTCGGCGAGACGGACGAGGGCGTCAACAAGAAGATCTCCGCCGCGCTGGCGCACGGCCTGACGCCCATCGTCTGCGTCGGCGAGAGCCTGGCGCAGAACCAGGCCGGCCAAACGCAGTCGTTCGTCAGCGGCCAGGTGCGGGCGGCCTTCGCCGGCTTCTCGCCCGCAGCGGCGGCCGAGTGCGTCATCGCCTATGAACCCATCTGGGCCATCGGCACTGGTCTGTCGGCCAGCGCCCAGCAGGCTGAGGACATCATCCGCGCCAGCGTCCGCGACGTATTGATCGACATGTTCGGCGAGGCCACCGCCCAGGCCATCCGCATCCAGTACGGTGGCAGCGTGACCGCGGACAACATCTCCGACTTCATGCGCCAGCCCGACATCGACGGCGCGCTGGTTGGCGGGGCGTCGCTGAAGACGAGCTTCGTCAACCTGGTGCGCGGCGCGGTGGTCTGAGCGCCGGGGACCTATGAACGACCCGTGGATGCCCTTCCTGGCCGCGGCCGTAGCTCTGCTGCTGCTGGTCTTCTTGCAGCGCTGGATCCACGCCCACCTGCACGGCGTCAGCCTGTTGCTGACCGGCCGGGCGGAATTGGCCCTGGTCGTCTACGCCGTCATTCTCTTTCCCGGCGTTCTGCTGCATGAGGCCAGCCACTGGCTGTCGGCGACGCTGCTGGGCGTGCGCACCGGCAGCGTGTCGCTGCTGCCGCGCCGCCAGCCGGACGGCACGCTGCAACTCGGCTACGTCGAATACTACCGCGGACGCACGCTCGACCCGCTGCGCGAGAGCCTCATCGGCGGCGCACCCCTCATCGCCGGCACGGCTATTATCCTGTTGATTGGCTACCGCGTCTTCGGCGTGACCAACCTGGCTGAGGCTGTGCAGGCCGGCGATATTAATGCTCTGGCCGGGGCCATGGGCGAACTGCTGGCCACGCCCGCCTTCGCCCTGTGGCTCTACCTGCTCTTCGCCGTGGCCAACGCCATGCTGCCCAGCAAGTCCGACCGCCACGCCTGGCCGGCTTTCCTGCTGTGGCTGGCCGGGCTGACTGTCGTCGTCGCCTTCGCCACGCGCGGCAACGCCGTGTTCAACAACCTGGCCGGGCCGGTGGCGACCTTTTTCGGCTATATCGCTGTCGCCCTCTATATCGCCATCGCTGTGGACATCCTCTTCATGGCGCTCATTGCCGCGGCCGAGTGGCTGCTGAGCCGGGCGCGCGGCATGAGCGTCGTCTACGGCGGCCAGGTCAACGAGCAGTAGGCCAGCCGGCGAGGAGAAGCGGCCCATGCAGCCCAGCATTCGCACCATCCTGGCGACGACGGAGATTTTCGACAATCTCAGCGAGGCGCAACTGACGCTGGTGGCGGCCCTGTGTACGCCGGTCACCTACCGCCGCGGCCACATCGTCCTCAGCGAGAACGAGGCTTCGGACGAGATGTACGTCATTGGCCGGGGCGGTGTGGAGGTGCTGGTCAATCCCAATGCTGTCGGCGGCGCGGGCGGCCGGCCACCGTTGGAGCCGGTCGTGCTCGGCGAGTTGCGCCAGGGGCAGGTCGTCGGCGAGGTGGCTTTGGTCGATCAGGGTGTGCGCTCGGCCACCATCCGCATCAGCCGCGACGACACGCTGCTGCTGCGCCTGCGCCGCGACCAGCTCATGCGCCTGGGCGAGACGTACCCCGTGCTGGGCTTCAAGCTGATGCGCAATCTGGCCGCCGAGCTGGCCACCAAGATCCGCAACACCGACTGGCTGGTGCGGCAATACCAGTTGCAGCTACAGGAGAACGCGCCCGACTGAGCCGGCAACGGCCGGGCGACCAGGCGAGCAGCCAAGGGAGGGACGATGCGCATCGGGATGGTTTCGGCCACGTATGATCCCACGGTGATCAACGGGGCCGTGCGCATGGTGACGCTCTACAAGCAGCATCTGGAGGCGCGCGGGCACGAGGTCACCATCTTCACCCTGGGCGAGGAACAGGCGGGCGACGCGGCGGCGCGCATCGTCCGCTCGGCGGGCATACGGCTGGGGGAGCACGGCTACTTCGTTGGCCTGGGCTACAGCCGCGAGGCGCAGCGCCTGTTGCAGACGATGGATGTCGTCCACTGCCACCATCTGCTGATGAGCGTGGAGATGGCTCACCGCTACGCTCAATGTCCCATCGTCTACACCAATCACACCCGCTACGACCTCTATACCGGGGCCTACACGCCGCTGCCGCAACCGGCGGCCGACGCCATCATGCGCCAGCTCTGGCCGGAGTTCGCCGGCCTGGCCGACACGGTCATCGCCCCGTCGGCCAGCGTGCGCCAACTGCTGATCGACTTCGGCGTCAGCGCCCCTATCGTCGTCATCGAGAACGGCATTGAGCGCGAGATGTTCCTGCTCCCGCGCCGGCCGCGGGCCAAGGCCGACTTCGACGCGCCCGACGACGCCTTTCTGCTGCTCTACATCGGCCGGCTGGCCGAGGAGAAGAACCTGGCCGCCCTGCTGGAGCAATTCGCCCTGGCCGCCGGGGTTGTGCCCGCGCTGCGCCTGGCCCTCGTCGGCAAGGGGCCGCAGGAGGAGGAACTGCGCCGGCTGGCGACGGAGCGCCACCTGGATGAGCGCGTCCGCTTCATGGGCGTCGTGCCCTTCGACGAGGTCAGCGATTGGCTGGCTGCGGCCGATGCCTTCGTCACCGCCTCCACCAGCGAGGTACACCCGCTGACGGTCATCGAGGCGATGGCCGCGGGTAAGCCCATCATCGCCGTGCAGTCGCCGGGTATCAGCGACTCCGTCGAGACGGGCGTCACCGGCCTGATCGCCCCCGGCGTGGAGGGGTTGTCGGCCGCCATCGCCGCCCTGGCGGCCAACCCGCCGCGCGCGCAGG
>JAIBAS010000189.1 GCA_019695075.1 Promineifilum sp.
CTGGTCTTCTTCCTGCTCGACTGGTGGCGGCTGAGCCGTCTCATGGCTCGCCAGTAGTCGCGCAGGCGTACTTGCCGGAGTATGACCTATGCTAGACCATCGCCCCGCGCTGGAGTTGCCCGAACTCTCGGTCCGGCAACTGGTGACGGCCACGCTGGTCGTCGGGTTGGTTGCCCTGTCGATCTGGCTGGCCTTTCGTTTCCACCAGGTCATCCTCATCCTGATCGCCGGCGTCATCATCAGCACCGCCCTGCAGCCGGTCGTCAACTGGCTACAGCGGCGGGGATTGCCGGCGGGGGCAGCGGTGCTGCTGCTGTTTGGCGTGCTGGCGCTGATTGTCATCCTCTTCCTGCGCTTTGGCGTGCCGCTGATTGCCGACCAGGCGGCCAACATCGGCGCGCAACTGGGCGAGGCCTATAGCCGCTTTGTCGAGCGGCTGGGCCAGTCGTCGAACCTGCTGCTGCGCCGGCTGGCCGAGGTCATCCCGCCCCAATTCGGCTTGCCGGCCGATGTGTCCGCCGCGCCGGTAGAGGGCCAGGGCGTGGAAGTGGTCGAATCGCCGTTCGCGCAAGTGTGGGTGACGTTGGGAACCGTGGCCGGCGGCATCTACAAGACGGCGGCGATCTTCTTTGTGGCCTTCTTCTGGACGGTTGAGTCCGACCGCATCAAGCGCGTGGGCATCTCTCTGCTGCCGCTCAATCGCCGCGACCCGGCGCGCGACCTCATCACTGAGATCGAGGGCCGCGTGGGCGGCTATGTCGCCGGGCAGGTGGTGGTCAGCGGTATCATCGGCACGTTGTCGCTGATCGCCTACTGGATCATCGGCATCCCCTATGCCATCGTCCTGGCCCTGATTATCGCCCTGATGGAGTTCATCCCTGTCGTCGGCCCGCTGATCGGCGCGGTGCCGTCGATCATCATCGCCCTGTCGATTGCCCCGTCGAAAGCTGTCTGGGTGCTGATTGTGTCGCTGGTCATCCACCAGTTGGAGGCCAACGTCTTCGGCCCGCGGGTGATGAAGCGGACGCTGGGCATGCGCCCACTGGTGACGCTGGTGGCCATGACCGCCTTCGGCACGCTCTTCGGCATTCTCGGCGCGCTCATCGCCCTGCCGCTGACGGCCATCATTCAGATGCTGCTGGAGCGCTTCCTGCTCAGCACGACGCCACAGACTGAGCCGACGGGCGAACGCGACCGCGTCGGCCTGCTGCGCTATCAGACAATGGAGCTGGTGGAGGACATCCGCAAGGTCTTGCGCCAGCGCGAAAGCGCGCCGGCCGATGCGGGATCGGGCCAACATCTGGAGGACGTCATCGAGACCATTGCCCTTGACCTGGACAAGTTGCTGAGCCAGTCTCGCAACGGCGCGGAGGCATCATGAAACGGTTGGCGTACTATGTCCTGGTCATTGCCGTCACGGTGGCCGTGCTCATTTTGCTGTGGCAATTCCGCAGCGTGCTGATCCTGCTGCTGTTGTCGCTGATGCTGGCCGCGGCGCTGCGGCCGAGCGCCGATTTCCTGAAGTCGCGTGGGCTGCCGGTGTCGCTGTCGTGGCTGTTGGTCTATCTGGGGCTGTTCGCCTTCGTCGGGCTGGCGATCTACCTGCTGGGTGGCCATCTCATGGACGAGCTTCAGAAGCTGAGCAACTATCTGGTGATGCTCTACGACTTCACCTATCGTAGTTGGTCGGGCGGCAGCGGCATCCAGCAGGCCATTGTCCAGCGGTTGCCGCCGCCGGATCAACTGCCGGAGGCGATGGCCGGGCCGTCGGGGCTGTCGATCTTGCGGCTGGTCTTTGGCGTGGGGCAGAATGTCGTCACCGTGGCCGCGTCGCTGCTGATCATCATCGTGCTGAGCCTCTACTGGAGCACCGACCGGCAGCACTTCGAGCGGCTGTGGCTATCGCTGCTGCCGGCCGAGCGGCGCATGCAGGCGCGCGGCATCTGGCAGACGACCGAGACCAGCATTGGCAACTATCTGCGCAGCGAACTGGTGCAAGGGCTGCTGGCCGTGGTGTTGCTGGCGCTCGGTTTCTATCTATTGCGGCTCGATTACCCGCTGCTGGCGGCGCTGTTGGCCGGGTTGTTCTGGCTGATCCCGATGGCCGGCTTTGTCTTTGCCGCGGCGGTGGCCTTTTTGGCCGGGATGGCCACGAACGGCCAGGTGCAGACGGCCTTATTCGCTGTGCTGTTGACGGCGGCCGTGCTGGCCTTTCTGGAGTTCGTCGTTGAGCCGCGCTTTTTCCAGCGCAATCGTTTCAGCGGCCTGCTGATCGTGATCATGGTGTTGATCTTGGTAGACGCCTATGGCTTGATCGGCTTTGTCATTGCCCCGCCGCTGGCCGTCGCCCTGCAGGTCTTCGCCGGGCATGCCATGCGCATCATGCAGCGGCAACCTGAGGACACGCCGGCGCTGACGGCGCTGGAGAAGCGGCTGGACGTGGCCTACGCCACGTACAACGGCCAGCGGGAGACGGGCAGCGAACCGGCTCCGGAATTGGGCAGCCTGTTGCAGCGGCTGGAAAGCCTGGTGGCGCAGACGCGCGAGCTGACCGAGTAGCCGCGCGCCCGGCAGGGGGGTTACAGCCGGGTCGCGTTGCGCACGGCGGTGACGCCGCGATCCCACAGGCCGCGCACGCGGCCGAGCGCCTCTTCGTGCTCCCGAACGGCGCTCTCTTCGCCCGTGCCTGTGGTGCGCAGCAGCATGGCGATCCAGCGCGTGCCCTCGAACAACTCCAGCACGCTGAGGATGAGCAGTGTCAGCGGCGTCGAGAGGATGGCCCCGACGATGCCCAGCAGCCAACCCCAGATGAACAGCGAGATGACGACGACGACGGGCGAGATCTTCAGCCCCCGGCCCATACGCCGCGGCTTGACGAGGTTCTCGACCGTGCCGTTGATGAGCGTGTAGCCGATGAAGACGACGAGCGCGCCGGTGAAACCGTGCTCGACGAAAGCCAGCGCCAGCGGCGGCAACATGGCCACCCAGAAGCCGACGGCGGGGATGTAGCCCATAAACCAGGAGAGCAAGCCCCAGAGGACGGCCGGGCCGACGCCCAGAAGCAGCAGCAGGATCGTGTTGCCGATGGCCGCCACCAGATTCAGGCTGGTCGTCAGGGTGACGTAGCGACGCACGTTTTCCGTCAGCGCGGCGGCCTGCTGAACCAGGGGGCTTTCGGCGGTCAGGCCCAGGCGGGCGCTGCTGGGCAGCGACAGCGCCGCGCTGAGCATGAAGGCGAAGATAAGCATGACCAGGAACGCCTGCGAAACGGTGGTGAATAGGACACTCAGGGAGCGCGTGGCCAGTCCGGTCAGCCGTTCACTGGTCAGGAAAGCCGTCACCACCTCGCGCACCTCGCCCAGGTGATAGCCGAGAATGGTGTTGGGCATGTTAAGAAGTTCGTCGCCATTGGCGGCGACGCTTGTCTGCAAGCTCGGCAGCACCTCGGCCAACCGGGCCAGCCCGAAGAAGACCAGCAGCAACACCAGCCCGATGAACCCCAGGACAATGACAAAGGTCAGCACCAGCGACAGCCAGCCGGGCACGCCGCGCCGGGCAAACCAGCCGGGCACGGGGATGAGGGCGATGGTGATGACCAGCGACAGCAGGATCGGGTTCAGGATGAAAGCCAGATTCTGAACGCCGCTGATGATGATGAAGATGCTGGCCAGGCCGACGAGCAGATAGATGAAGGGCTTTGACTGTTCGACCATGAGACGACCCTCGTTGCGCTGTGATTGAGCAATGACCCAAGCGGGAATTCTACATCATGCTATCATCCTGGGCAGTGAATTCGCCCACTCTGGAGGAAGCAACATGGCCGAGACGACGCGAATCCCCTACCTGGATGAGATGCTGGTCGCGCTGGCGCAACCGGGCTGCGCCTTCTGCCGGTTGCTGGACGAGACGGCCGACCGCCTGGTCGACGCCATCCTGTTCGAGTCGGTCAACGACGTCGGCGTGCGCGAGGAACTGAACGCCGCCCGCGGCTTCTGTCGCCGCCACGCGGCGCTGCTGGTGCGCACCGGCGGCGCGCTGGGCGCGGCGACGATGATGCAGGGGGTCATTAAGGTACTGCTGCGGGTGTTGGCCGACAGCGGCATCGAGGCCGAGTCATCCAGCCGGTTGCGGGCGTTGCTGCGCGCCGGAGGCGTTGGCGGGTCACACCCGGCGGCGACGCGCCTGGCCGACGCACTGGCCCCGGATGCGCCGTGCCCCATCTGCGTCCACGAGGCGACCTTCGCCGCGCACTACATCGACACGCTGCTGCAACAGGCCACGCCGGGTAGCCCCCTGGCCGAGGCCTACGCCGCCTCCGACGGCCTATGCCTGCCCCATTTCCGCGCCGTAGTGGCCCGCGGCCTGCCCGGCCCGGCCCTGACGACGCTCGTGGCCGCCCAGCGCGGCCACTGGCAGCGGCTGAACGGCGAACTGGAGGAGTTCCTGCGCAAGAGCGACTATCGCTTCCAGCACGAGAAGTTCGGCGCGGAGCGGGACGCCTGGCAGCGAGCGCTTTCGGCCGTCTC
>JAIBAS010000365.1 GCA_019695075.1 Promineifilum sp.
ACCTGGCGCTGGCCCTGGCGCGGCCGGGCCGCACCGTGCAGGCCGTCCTCGGCGTCGTCAGCGCCCTGGGCGACGGCTGGCGCACGGCCATGGGCGGGCAGATCGACCGCTATCTAGCTACCGACGTGGTCATGTACCCCGGCTTCTCCGGCGGGCCGCTGGTGGGCGCGAACGGGCGGCTGCTGGGCCTCAACACCTCCGGCCTGGGCGGCGACGCCAGCCTGGCCATCCCCGCCGCCACGCTCAACCGCGTTGTTGAGGCGTTGCGCTCCCACGGCCGGGTGCGGCGCGGCTATCTGGGTATCAGCACCCAGCGCGCCCGCCTGCCGGAGGGCGTCGCCGAGCAGGTGGGCCAGAAGACCGGCCTGCTCATCGTCGCCGTGGAGAGCGGCAGCCCGGCCGAGGCCGCCGGCCTGACGCTGGGCGATACGCTGCTGGCCCTCAGCGGCAAGAGCATCAGCACCCACGAGGATCTGCTGGCGGCCCTATCGGGCGACGTGGTCGGCCAGAAGGAGGTCGCCCGCGTGCTGCGCGGCGGCCAGGTACAGGAGGTGTCGGTCAAGATCGGCGAGCGCGAGTGAGCAGGGAGGAGGGATGAAGGATGAGGAGGGCGGTCAGGCTCGGCATGCGTGGGCCGTTGACCGGTGAGACAAGCAGAGCGCCAGGCCCACACGATTGGGTCTGGCGCTCTTTGTATTCGGGTGGGGAAAATGGCCCGCTAGAACAGTCGCCGCAGGGTCACAAAGCGGCTGCCACCCTCCATGAGCGTCACGCGGGCGCGGTAGAGGCCGCCGTGGAGGGCCAGGTCTTGCTCGACGCGGCCGTTGTCGCCCTGGCCCGCCGGCTCGGCCACCATGCGCACCAGATCGACGTGGTTGATCAGGTCCATGATCGGCCGGCCGATGACGTTGTCCTCCGGCATGGCGAAAAGCGCGCGCGCGGCGGCATTGAGTACCAGCAGGCGGAAGTCCTCATCGACGACGATGACCGCGTCCTCGATCTGCTCCATCACCTCGCTCAGCACCGTGCGCTCGCGGGCCAGGCCGTGGAACATGTTGGCGTTGTTGATGGCGATGGTCGCGTAGCCGCCCAGGGCCGACAGCGCCCGCGTGTCATTGCTATCGAACGACGAGTCCTTAACCTGATTGGTGACGCCCAGCACGCCGATGGGCTTGTTCTGCAGGATGAGGGGCACGTAAATGAGCGATTTGACCAGCAGCGCCGTGTGCGTGCGCTTCCATTGGGAGTCAGCGCCAATGGCGATAGCCCGCTTGGTCTGCAAGACCTTGCCGGCCAGGCTGTCGGTGACGCGCTTGCGCACGGAGCGGGCCTTGGTGTCCAGATTCTTGGAGGCGCGGATGTACAACTCGCCGCGCTCCTCGTCCAGGAGCATCAGCGAACCCTCTTCCGCGCCGACGACGTAGACGGCCGCCTCGACAACCCGTTGCAAGACCTCCTCCAGGTCGAGCGAGGAGGAGACCGATTTGCCCACGCCGTAGAGGACGTTCAACTCCTGCGCCCGGCGCTGCAACTGGGCGTTGCTCTCCATGAGCTGCTCGACGAGTTGGTCGCGCTCCTTCTGCAGGCGGCTCTCGCGCAGGGCCTTATCGACCGACTCGCTCAACTCGTCGGCGTCGATGGGCTTGATGATGTAGTCCTTGATGCCCAGCCGGAAGGCACGCACGGCCGTGTCCTCTGACCCTTCGCCGGTGACGAGGATGGCGGGGATGTCGATGTTCCGCTCGCGCAACTTCTGCAAGACTTGCAGGCCGGTCAACCCTGGCATCTGCTGGTCAGTGATCATCAGGTCCGGCTCTTTGGCGATGGCCAATTCCAGGCCCATGAGGCCATCGGACGCCGTCAGCACCTCGAAGCCCTTCGGCCGCAAGATGTTTTCGACAAGGAAGTCGCGGATGTCCTGCGAATCGTCGATCACCAGTACTCGTTCGTACATAGGCCACCCTGCAAGGGAGATAGGACAGAAACACAAGTTTACTACTCGCCCTATACCCAGGCAACTGCTACAACTGGCCCCGACCGGCCGGAAAGAGGGCAGACACGCAAACAAGCCAGAGGGCGGACACACAGGTCTGCCCCTACTTGCCACTGCCCCAGGTCTGATATAGCATGACCGGGCATGTTACGTCCTACCAATCATTACGCGCGACGGTTGCTCTG
The DNA here is from genome assembly GCA_019695075.1 of Promineifilum sp. Lineage (GTDB taxonomy): Bacteria > Chloroflexota > Anaerolineae > Promineifilales > Promineifilaceae > Promineifilum. The sequence goes on from JAIBAS010000365.1 coordinate 2,179, forward strand.
CGGCGCAATCCTGGCGGCGACCCTGTTGGCGGAGGCCGCCTGCCGGCCGGCGGGCGAGGCCGTCGGCGAAGGCACGGCCGCACCCGGCATCATCACACGCATCGTCGAGCAGATCACCTTTGTCACCCGCACGCCCGACCCGGCCCAGCCGGAGGAAGTGCGTGACCCCATCATCCTTGACCTGAGCCTTAGCGGCCAGTTGCCCGACCTGGACCCCGGCCGCGCCGAGACCGATGCCCAACTCGACCTGGCCCAAAACCTCTTCGTCGGGCTGACGAACTTCAACCCCGACACCAACGTCATTGAGCCGGAACTGGCCACCAGTTGGGAGACGAGCAGCGACGGGCGCGTCTGGACCTTCCACCTGCGCGACGACATCTTTTGGGTACGGGCCAGCAGTCCCTTGCCGGGCAGCGATGCGCCACTGCCGGTCGATGCCGTCCGCCCGGTCACGGCCGATGATGTCGTCTTCGCCGTCCAACGCCTTTGTGCTCGCGACGTGGCCTCGTCGATGGCCTTCCCGCTATTCATCATCGACGGTTGCGAGCGGGCCTACACCACCCTGGAGCCGACCGACGCCGACCGGGCCGCCGTGGGTATTCGCGCCGTCGACGCGACGACGCTGGAGATCGCTCTGACGACACCGGCCGGCTACTTTCTGACGCTGACGAGCATGTCGCTCTTCCAGCCCGTGCCGCGCGATATCGTCGATGAGTTGGGCGACGAGTGGCACAACGCCGCCGGCGACCTGAGCACCGGCTGGCAGACGCCGGGGAACCTCGTCACCAGCGGCCCCTTTGTGGCCGCGCCGACGATGACCTCGGAGAGCATGAATCTCTCCCGCAACCCGCTCTGGCCATTGACGCCGCCGGGCAACAGCGACCTGGTCAACATCGTCTTCTTCGAGGATGAGCAGGACGCCTACGAAATGTGGGCCGATCGCTTGCTCGACATCGCCCCCCTGCCGTCGGCCGAGCGCGAGGCGCTGCTGGCGCGCACGCCGGAAAAGGCCAAGGTCATCCCCGACGAGGTACTTTTCTACCTGGGCTTTAACTTCGACAGCCAGGTCTTCCGCGAGCCGGAGGTGCGCCGGGCCTTCAGCGCGGCCATCGACCGGCAGCGGCTGGTCGATGAAATCTACGATGGCCGCGGTCTGCCCATGCGCCACGCCGGTGTGCCGGGCGTTGTCGCCTCCATCCCCGTGGGGGAAATCGGCGTCGGCTATAGCCCCGACTACGCCCGCCAGCAGATGGAGGCCAGCACTTTTCGCAGTTGCCGGCTGATGCCGGAGATTCGCTTCCGCGTCAGTTCGGCCGACCTGTCCCTGCGCCAGGCGGAGTTGCTGCGCGATATGTGGGTCGAGGAGCTGGACTGCCCACAGGAGCAGATCATCATCGAGCAGGTGCAGTTCGGCGAGCTTCTGGCGGGCACGCTCCCGGACGCAACCGGCCGGCCTGACCTGTGGGAACTGGCCTGGGCGCCGACCTTCCCCGACACGCACGATCTGGTGACCAACCTCCTGCACTGTCGCCTCAGCGAAAATCGCCAACTGCGCCCCTGCTCCGAGGCCGATACACTGCTGGAGCGGGCGTCCACGGCCGTCGATCCGGCCGAGCGGGCCGAGCTATATCATCAGGCCGAATCGCTCTTCTTCAGCGAGGACGGCATCTTCCCCATCGCGCCGCTGTACATCCGCGCTCGATACTGGGTGGCTCAGAGTTGGGTCACTTTCACGCCGGTGGCCTTCGGCGGGCAGCAGTGGGATCGCATTGTGCTGGACGCGGAGCTAAAGGAACTGGAGCGCAGCCGCTAGATGAACGCGTGGGATGAATTCGCCGCTTGGGCGGCGGCTTTGGGCGCGCCCCTGTCGCCGGCGCAAATCGCCCAGTTTGCCGCCTATGAGGCCCTGCTGCTGGCGTGGAATGAGCGCATCGCCCTGACGGCCATCCGCGAGCCGCACCAGATACGCATCCGCCACTTCCTCGACGCGCTCAGTTGCGCCGCCGCCACCGGCCCGCTGGACGGCCAGCGCCTGATCGACATCGGCAGCGGCGCGGGCTTTCCCGGCCTGCCGCTGAAGATCCTCTATCCCGACTTGCGCCTGACGCTGGTCGATAGCGTGGCCAAGAAGGCGCGCTTTCTGGAAACGGTCGCCGCCGAGCTGGGTCTGAGTGATGTCATCGTCATCGCCGACCGCGCCGAGGCGCTGGGGCAGGCGGCCGGCCACCGCGAGAGCTACGACTGGGCCGCCGCGCGAGCCGTGGCCGAGTTGCGCGTGCTGGCGGAGTTGCTGTTGCCCCTCTGCCGCGTCGGCGGGCACATGCTGGCCCAGAAGGGGGACAGCGCC